>NZ_VOHO01000003.1:0-68987 GCF_007859175.1 Streptococcus sp. sy010
GAGGAATTATATGATAAAGTGAAGCCGATAGTGACTAAGTTGGAGAGAACTTATCAGATAAGAATTTGGCTGCATGATGATTGGGAGCAAGAAGCGATGATTAGTCTGTATCATTTGTGTCAATCTTGCCCTCAAGTCTTGTGGGATGAACATTGTTTACGAATTTATTTCAAGACGAAATTTTCTAATCATGTGAAGGATGTTTTACGCAAACAATGTAGTGTGAAGCGCCAGTTTAATCAAATGACTTATGAGGAAATTGGTGAAGTTGGTCATGCAGTGAGAGCAGAAGGTATGTTATTGGAAGATTATGTGAGCTTTAAATCTTGGTTAGAAGTAATTAGAGAGAATTTAAGTATCAAAGAACAAGTGCAATTGGATAGGTTAATTAGGGGAGAACGTTTTGCGGGGAGAAAAGCCTTACTTAAACAACTTAAAGAACGTTTAGTAGAAGAATAAAAAGTAGATTAGGTAACTAATCTACTTTTAGCTATTAGAGAGAGAAAAGATTAAGTATTGCAGAAGAGAGTGTTGTGGTGTTATAATGAAACTGAATTAAGATAAGGAGAAATAAGATGAAACAACCATTATTTTTACAAGGGACATTGCATGAGAAGATTTGGGGAGGTAATCGACTTGGTACAGTTTTTAATTATGAGCTTAATAGTGATAAGACAGGTGAATATTGGGCTATCTCAGCTCATGGTAACGGTGTTTCACAAATCTTAAATGGTCGCTTTGAAGGAATGGGTTTGGATCAACTATATCACTTAGAACCGGCTCTTTTTGGTTATCCCAAAAGTAAAGTTTTTCCTTTGTTAATTAAGATTTTAGATGCTAATGATTGGCTTAGTGTGCAAGTACATCCGGATGATGCTTATGCTTTAGCCCATGAAGATGAATTGGGTAAGACTGAATGTTGGTATGTCTTGGAAGCTGATGAAGGAGCCGAAATTATCTATGGGCATGCGGCTAAGACTAAAGAGGATTTGAAAGAAATGATTATGACAGGTCAATGGGATAAGTTATTGACACGAGTTTCAGTTAAGGCAGGTGATTTTTTCTATGTGCCAAGTGGAACGATGCATGCCATTGGTCGTGGGATTTTAATTTTGGAAACTCAACAATCAAGCGATACGACCTATCGTGTCTATGATTTTGACCGTCCTGATAAAAGTGGGCAATTGAGAGAATTGCATTTGAAAGAGTCCATAGATGTGTTGACACTTGCTGAGCCAAAAAATAGTCAATCTGTGGATCTTAAAGTAGGAGATTTAATGTCCACGCTTTTGGTTAGCAATGAGTTCTTTACAGTATATAAATGGGAAGTTAAAGGGCAAGCTAGTTTTGCGCAAACAGCACCTTATTATTTGATGAGTGTAATTGAAGGTGCGGGAGATTTACTAATAGACAATGACACTTATTCTTTGAAAAAGGGAGATCATTTTATTCTACCAAATCATGTCACATCATGGGAGTTTTCTGGAGATTTAACCCTGATTGTGAGCTATAGTAATGATTAAAAAAATAGCAGAGAGATAACTCTTTCTGCTATTTTATAATGCCACGTTAAAAATGTCCAAGCTAGTTATTTCTTTTGGAGTTAGACGGCGATAGTCACCTAGTGCTAAATTGGGATCCAGTTGCAAGGGGCCCATGCTTAAACGTTGTAAGTCAGTTACGGTTTTACCACAGGCTTTTACCATACGTTTGACTTGGTGGAATTTACCTTCTTTGATGGTAATTTGAACGAGGCTGGTGTTTTCTTTTTTGCTGGTTGAAAGAATAGTCAAATGGGCAGGTTGGCAGGTGAAATCTTTAAGTATGATACCTTGAGCAAATGCTTGGACATCATCTTGGGTCATGACCCCATCAATCTTGGCTTGATAGCATTTATCCACATGTTTTTTTGGCGATAGCATAGCATGAGCTAGCTGGCCGTTATTGGTTAAGAGAAGAAGACCGTGGGTATCAATGTCCAAGCGACCAACAGGGAAAACGTCTTTATGACGAGCGGTTTCATCAAGTAAATCAAGAACAGTAGTATGGTATTCATCTTGAGTGGCTGAAATAACTCCTTGGGGTTTATTGAGTAAATAATAAACAAATTTTTCATGGGTTAAGGTCTGTCCATTTATGGTGATGTGGTCATTTTGTTCATCAATTTGTTGTTTAGCCAGAGTTGAAATTTCTCCATTTACTAGAACTTGTTTTGTTTTTAAGAGTTTTTTGATTTCATTTCGGCTACCGATGCCACAATCTACTAAAAATTTATCTAGTCGCATGTTAGACTCTCTTTATTTCTTTGACTAATAGCAAAGCACTGATTATTCCACAAGCGATGGTATAAATACCAAAGGCACCAAGACTTGGGTTGATTTTTTCTAAAAAGTTGGGAAGTAAGGCGGCGGTTGCTCCACCGATATTACAACCCATAAGAACGATAGTCATGACAGTATTATCAAGTGGTTTTGGAGCAAGGCCGGCTGCTCGACTAAAAATAATGGTTAAAATGGTACTATAGAAGAATCCTGAAATCATTGCTCCTAATCCCAGTAACCAAAGATTATGGGCAAAGGTAATCCCAACAACGGATAGTCCAAAAATGGTATAGGCTATCCCTAACAGCCAGTGTTTAAAGCGACCAATCAATAAACTAAACAATGTTCCAGCTAAGATTCCCATCATTTGCATTAAGCTGAGAACATAACTAGCTTCTTGAGCTGTTCCGATTCCAGATGTGACAACGATTTGAGGAATTCTCATGGTGAGGAAGGTATTAACATTGATGACAAAAAAGGCTAGAAAAGCGAGATAAAGACTGGTTTGCCATAGGTGTTTTGTTAATTTAGGTTTAGAGAAAGAGGTATCCGTATCAGTTTGTTCTTGACCTAGGTTTTCCTTAGGCACAAAAAGAACAAAGAGCAATAAAATAACTAGGGCAAATAGATAGGCTGCAAAAGCAAATTGCCAGCCAAAACCTAAGAGATAACCAACAAGGGTAGTCAAGCTGGCGCTACCTAATACTTCAGCTGAGCTGCGTAAGCCCATCATCTGTACCCCTTCTTGACCTGTAAAAAAATGTCCAATGATGTTGATGGCACGAGCATTGATGAGTCCGATTCCCAAGCCAAGTAAAATTCTGGCAAAAAGAACTAGCGTAAAGCTAGGAAAAAGAACTGGCATCGAGCCACCAATTGCCATTAAAAATAAACCTAAAATGATGATAGAGCGCTCTGATAAAAATCGGACGATAAGACCGTTTGATAAAAGGCTGACCATAATGGCAAAAGACGTAATCGTAATGAGGTTTTCTACTTGACTAGACGAAATCCCTTCTTTTGCAAAATGACCAATCATTTGGGGCAAGGCAGGGGAAACGGCAAAAGTGGATACTAGCATGGTAGAGAGTGCTAGTAGGCTGATTTTTTCTAAAATTCGTTTCATGGAATCTCCTTTTTAATTGATAGTTATTATTAGTATAACAAATTTCAATGAGATGAGATAGGGACTTGGGACAAGAAGTTTCAAAGAGAAAGGATTGCTTAGCGACATTATAGCCCACTCTTGAATAGCAGTTTATTTCGTGGTATAATAACATGATAATGTATCGTAATTGAGAGGAACTAAAATGGCAAATATGCTACGCACACTTATTGAAAATGATAAGGGTGAAGTGAAAAAATTAAGAAAAATAGCAAAGAAAGTTGAATCTTATGCCGATGAGATGGAAAGCCTGTCTGATGAGGCATTGAAGGCTAAGACGGAAGAATTTAAAAAACGTTATAATTATGGCGAAACCTTAGATGATTTACTGCCAGAAGCTTTTGCTGTTGTACGTGAAGCTGCCAAACGTGTTTTGGGGTTGTTTCCTTATACAGTTCAAATCATGGGGGGAATTGTTCTTCATCATGGTGATGTTCCTGAAATGCGTACTGGTGAAGGTAAGACTCTAACGGCTACCATGCCAGTTTACTTAAATGCCATTTCGGGAGAAGGTGTCCACGTTGTTACGGTCAATGAGTATCTGGCAACTCGTGACGCCATGGAGATGGGTGAGGTTTACAGTTGGCTTGGTTTGTCAGTTGGGATTAACTTGGCTGCAAAATCGTCTTTGGAAAAACGTGAAGCCTATAACTGTGATATTACTTATTCAACCAACTCAGAAATTGGATTCGATTATCTTCGTGATAACATGGTGCAACGTCGAGAAGATATGGTGCAACGCCCGTTGAACTTTGCCTTGGTCGATGAAGTTGACTCAGTCTTGATTGATGAGGCGCGTACACCATTGATCGTTTCAGGTGCTGGTGGAGCAGATATTGATCAGCTTTATATCCGAGCAGATATGTTCGTTAAGACCCTTAAACGTGAAGATTACGCCATTGATGTACCGACTAAGACCATTGGTCTAAAAGATTCTGGTATTGACAAAGCTGAGCAGTATTTCAATTTGGATAACCTTTATGACCTTGAAAATGTGGCCTTGACCCATTATATTGACAATGCTCTTCGTGCCAATTATATTATGACCTTGGATGTGGATTATGTGGTCAGTGAAGAGGGTGAGATTTTAATCGTTGACCAATTTACAGGTCGTACCATGGAAGGTCGTCGTTTCTCTGATGGTCTTCACCAAGCCATTGAAGCCAAGGAAGGTGTCGAGGTTCAAGAAGAAACCAAGACAAGCGCGTCAATCACCTACCAAAACATGTTCCGTATGTATAAAAAATTGGCAGGGATGACAGGTACTGGTAAGACGGAGGAAGAAGAATTCCGTGAAATTTACAACATGCGAATCATTCCAATTCCAACGAATCGTCCAGTCCAACGTATTGACCATCCAGATTTGCTTTATCCAACCTTAGATGCGAAGTTTCGTGCGGTTGTAGCTGATGTCAAAAAGCGTTATCAGACAGGTCAACCTATTCTAGTCGGAACAGCTTCTGTTGATACTAGTGATTTGCTGTCAAAAATGTTGGTTAAAGAAGGTATTCCACATGAAGTTTTGAATGCCAAGAACCATTTTAAAGAAGCACAAATCATTATGAATGCCGGTCAACGTGGAGCAGTTACTATTGCCACCAATATGGCTGGTCGTGGTACCGACATCAAGTTGGGAGAGGGTGTACTAGACCTTGGTGGTCTTTGTGTTATCGGAACAGAGCGTCATGAGAGTCGCCGTATTGATAATCAGTTGCGTGGTCGTGCCGGACGTCAAGGAGATAAGGGAGAATCTCAATTCTATCTATCTTTAGAAGATGACTTGATGAAACGTTTTGGTTCAGAGCGTATTAAAGCCTTCCTTGACCGTATGAATCTCGATGAAGAAGATGCTGTTATCAAGTCTAGCTTGTTGACCAAACAAGTGGAAAGTGCCCAAAAACGTGTTGAGGGTAATAACTATGACGCTCGTAAACAAGTCTTGCAGTATGATGATGTCATGCGCGAGCAACGGGAAATTATTTACGCTAACCGTTATGAAGTCATTACAGCTATTCGTGACTTAGGACCAGAAATTAAGGCCATGATTCAACGTACGATTGATCGTCAAGTTGATGCTCATAGTCGTTTGGATAAGGATGAAGCCCTAGAGGCGATTGTGACCTTTGCTCAAAATAATCTGTTGGATGAAGAAGATATTAACGTGTCTGACTTACAATCATTGAGCTTTACGGAAATTAAAGAAGAATTATATGATCGTGCTATGGAAGTTTATCAACGACAAATGGCAAGATTAAAAGATGAAGACAAGATTCTAGAATTCCAAAAAGTACTTATTTTGATGGTTGTGGATAATCGTTGGACCAGTCATATCGATGCCTTGGATCAATTGAGAAGTGCGGTCGGTTTGCGTGGTTATGCTCAAAACAATCCAATTGTTGAGTACCAATCAGAAGGTTTCCGCATGTTCCAAGATATGATTAGCACAATTGAGTTTGATGTGACGCGTACGATGATGAAGACACAAATTCATGAACAAGAGCGTGAGCATGTGTCACAAAATGCGAGAACAACTGCTCAAGGTAATATTGCAGCTCAAAAGCTTGATTTTGATAGCTTAACTGAGTATGACTTTACTGGTGTGCGCCGTAATGATGCTTGTCCATGTCAATCTGGTAAGAAATTTAAGAATTGTCACGGACGTCAAAAATTTTAAAATAGAAAAGAAGAGAGCGGGCATGGTCTTAGCTCTTTTCTTGGAGAGAAAGATGATTGTAGGGCATGGGATTGATTTGCAAGAGATTTCTGCCATTGAAAAGGCTTATGATAAGCGGCCCAATTTTGTAAAAAAAGTACTGACACCTAAGGAATTAGTTAGGTTTGATCAATTACCTAAAAAAAGGGCAATGGCCTATCTAGCAGGTCGCTGGGCAGCCAAGGAAGCCTTTGCTAAGGCAATGGGAACAGGAATTGGAAAACTAAACTTTTTAGCTATTGAAATCCTATCTGATGAGAAGGGAGCACCAGTAGTGACCCAGTCACTATTTCCTGGTCATGTTTTTGTTTCCATCAGTCATAGTGGTCAATTGGCTCAAGCCAGTGTTATTTTGGAGGAAGAAAATGGTAGCAAGTAAGCATAGACCAACGAGAGCGATTGTTGATTTGGCAGCAATTCAAGCCAATGTTGAGGTTATTAAAAGTTGTCTAAGAGAAAAGGTACAGACCTTTGCAGTGGTCAAGGCTAATGCCTATGGTCATGGTGCGGTAGAGGTTGCGAAGAGCTTGCAATCTTTTGTTGATGGTTATTGTGTGTCGAATTTGGACGAGGCTTTGGAGTTACGACAGGCAGGTTTAACACAAGCTATTTTGATTTTGGGAGTGATTGAAGCTGAAGATGTGGGCCTAGCAATTCGTCATAATCTCATGCTAACGGTAACGAGTCAGGAATGGTTGGACCGTCTTTTGTCAACGCAAGACCAACAAGATTTAGAGGGCTTGCAAGTACATCTTAAGATTGATTCAGGTATGGGACGTGTTGGTTTTCGTGAAGCTGATGAGATCAACAAATCTATGTCTGCCTTAGATAAGGTTGGTGCTAGAGTTGTAGGGATTTTCACGCATTTTGCAACGGCTGATGAGGCAGACGATAGCAAGTTTCAAGAACAATTAGCACGCTTTAAGAGCATCTTGTCAAACTTGACTCAAATTCCTGAATTGGTTCATGCTAGTAATTCAGCCACTACGCTTTGGCATAAGGACGGTATTTTTAATGCCGTTCGCTTAGGTGTGGCGATTTATGGTCAGAATCCTAGTGGGCTAGAGCTGCCACTTCCTTTTGACTTAAAACTAGCCTTACGTTTGGAGAGCCAGTTGGTTCAAGTCAAACAAATGAAGGCTGGTCAGTCAGTTGGGTATGGTGCAACCTATGTCGCTTGTGAAGATGAGATTATTGCGACGGTACCGATAGGTTATGCAGATGGCTGGTTGCGGCGTTTACAAGGAGCAAAAGTTTTAGTGGATGGTCAATTTTGTGAAATTGTTGGTCGTGTTTCCATGGATCAGATAACACTCCGATTACCCAAGGTATATCCTTTGGGAACAAAAGTGACATTGATTGGTCAAGATAAGGACCAACTTATTACGGCAACTGACTTAGCACAATTTTCTCAGACCATCAATTACGAAATTCTATGTTTGATTAGTGAACGCGTGCCAAGAATTTATCAACAAGGATCGGCTCATGAAATTGGATGATCAAATAGCGAACTTGAAAGGTTTTGGGCCTAAAACGGCTGAAAACTTTCTCAAACTTGGGATTGAGACCATTGAAGATTTGCTCTGCTATTATCCCTTTCGTTATGAGGATTTTCAGCGTCGGTCAGTAGCTGAGCTGGTGGATGGAGAAAAGGCGCTCGTCTTAGGAACTGTTGTGACACCAGCAGTCGTGCAATATTATGGTTTTAAGCGTAATCGTCTAGCCTTTAAGATAAAGCAAGATGAACATGTTTTGGCAGTTAATTTTTTCAATCAACCCTATTGGCAGGACAAGATTCAACTGGGGCAAGAAGTGGCTGTTTTTGGCAAATGGGATAGTAAAAAAGCCAGTTTAACTGGCATTAAGGTACTTGCTCAAGTTAGTGACGAGTTGCAGCCCGTTTATCATCTAGTTAAGGGAATATCGCAGACAAGTTTGGTTAAGGCGATAAAATCAGCCTTGGATATGGGTTATTTAGAGTTATTACCAGAAAATCTCCCCCAGTATTTGTTGGATAAATACCGTTTGTTAGATCGTCAAACCGCCGTTTTAGCCATGCATTTTCCAACGGATTTAACCTATTATAAACAGGCTTTAAGGCGATTAAAGTTTGAAGAATTTTTCTATTTTCAATTGAAATTACAAATCTTAAAAGCGAGTCATCAAGTGGAAAATTCAGGTACGGTGTTAGCCTATGATGAGCGTCGATTAGCAGAGCGTCTGTCTAATTTGCCCTTTACCTTAACCTCGGCTCAAGAACGTAGTTTATCTGAGATCTTAGCTGACATGAAATCAAATAAGCACATGAACCGACTGTTACAAGGAGATGTGGGTTCAGGCAAGACGATTATCGCTAGTTTAGCCATGTATGCCGCCCACACAGCGGGCTATCAGTCAGCTTTAATGGTGCCAACAGAGATTTTAGCAGAACAGCATTACATGACTTTGTCTGACCTTTTTCCTGATTTGACCATAGCACTTTTAACGTCTGGCATGAAGGCGGCAGCTCGTCGAACGGTATTGGCAGGCATTGCTGAGGGTTCGATTGATTTGGTTGTGGGTACTCACGCGCTAATTCAAGAAGGGGTATCGTATCATCGTTTAGGTTTGGTGATTACAGATGAGCAACATCGATTTGGTGTGAAACAACGTCGTTTATTTAGGGAAAAAGGAGTTAATCCAGATGTTTTAATGATGACTGCAACGCCGATTCCACGAACTTTGGCAATCACAGCTTTTGGTGATATGGACGTTTCGATCATCGATCAATTACCTGCTGGTCGAAAACCCATTATCACACGATGGGTTAAGCATGAACAGTTAGCTCAAGTTTGGGATTGGTTATTAGAAGAAGTCGCTAAACAATCCCAGATTTATATCATTTCTCCCTTGATTGAAGAATCCGAAGTGTTAGATTTGAAAAATGCAGAAACACTGCATCAAGAATTGGTCGCTTTATTTGGTGAAAAAGCTAGGGTGGCCTTGATGCACGGTCGCATGAAGTCAGATGACAAAGAGCAGATTATGACAGCCTTCAAAAATCATGAACTAGATATTTTGGTCTCAACCACAGTCATTGAGGTTGGAGTTAATGTCCCTAATGCTAGTATTATGATTATTATGGATGCTGACCGTTTTGGTTTGAGTCAACTCCACCAATTACGTGGACGTGTCGGTCGAGGAAATAAACAATCCTATGCCATTTTGGTCGCTAATCCTAAAACCGATACAGGTAAAGAACGCATGCGAATCATGTGTGAAACAACAGATGGTTTTGTACTAGCAGAAGCAGATCTCAAGATGAGAGGTTCGGGTGATGTTTTTGGTACCAAGCAGTCAGGCATTCCAGAATTTAAGTTAGCTGATTTGGTGCAGGATTATCCAATTTTGGAAGAAGCCAGAAAGGTAACACAAGCCATTGTTTCAGAAGCAAATTGGCAGGACAATCCTCGTTATGCTCCTATCCGCCCTTATCTAGTCGTTGAGAAAGAATTTGACTAGTTAAAGAGATGTTAAACATCAAAATTTATCGTTTTTCGATAAAAAATAGTTGCAAAACAAAATATTTCTGTTATACTAATAGTATCATGTGATAATTATTAAATAGAGCTCATTTAATGGTAACCCTTTATTTGTAAGATGAGAGAGGAAATATTTAAGATGAAAAATAAGGATATGTCTTATTTGAAATACGGTGTGTGGTTATGTAATATTTTGATTGCTATCCACTTGATGATTGCGATTGGCTTAGTCATTTTTAGTATGATTGGTGTCGTTAACAATGGCTATTTGACAGATTGGTTGGCTAATTTCCAAAAAACCAATGTCTTGCTATCTGGTTTATCAGTGACGATTTTTGGTGTTATTTTTATGTTGTGGAATTTGGTATTACCAATTGCTATTTTGATTTGTATTCGTCAATTTTTCAAAAACATTTTAACCAATCATGTATTTATTTTTCAAAATGTCCGTTTGGCGCGTATCTTAACAGTGTTAACCGCTGTGGTTGGTATTGTCTCAATGAACTTGACTTATGTTTTAATTGCTGGTTTGATTTGGGCAATGTCTAAGGTGATTGAGCAAGCTAATGTCATTGCAGAAGAAAATAAATTTATTATTTAGGAGTAGATATGATTATTGTCAATCTCGATGTTGAACTAGCTAAGAAAAAAATGAAGCTAGGCGAATTGGCTGAACGTATTGGTATCACCAATGCCAATCTGTCTATTCTAAAGACAGGAAAAGCCAAGGCTATTCGCTTTACAACCTTAGAGGCTATTTGTCGTGAGCTAGATTGTCAACCAGGAGATATTTTGGAATATGTCGCTGACGAACAATAGTCATCTATCATCTCAAAAAAAAACCCCTTGATACTTATCAAGGGGCTTTCTATTGTCTATTTTCATTAGCCTTCAATATAATCTTTTAATGCTTGTCCACGAAGACCAGCATTTAGGGCAATGAGTAATTTTAATCTGGCTTTTTGGGCATTGAGTTCTTTGACAAACATCACCCCTTGTTCAGCAAGTAAGACGCCACCACCCTTATAAGCATATACTGGTTCAGCAATACCGTTGAAACAACGAGATACGAGAACGACAGGGATTTGCTGTGCTAAAAGCTGACTTAAGGCAGGAATCGTATCAGGTGGCATATTGCCAGCCCCGAGTGCTTCAATAACGACCCCATCAATCTTATCAGGAGTTAATAAGCTAATGATGCCATCCCCCATGCCAGCATAGGCCTTGATGATTGGGACAGTGCCTTCAATCTTTTCCAAATCAAAACGAACCCTAGGTTCTGCTGTTTGGAAGAAAAGAACATCATGCTTCATGATAATACCCAAGGGCCCATGAGTTGGTGTTTGAAAGGTAGATACATTAGTCGTATGGGTTTTGGTCACATACTTAGCTGCGTGAATTTCATCATTCATAACAACCAAGACTCCCTTATCATAAGCCTTGTCATGACTGGCAACACGAAGAGCAGAAAGATAATTATAAATGCCATCACTTCCCAGTTCATTGGATGAACGCATAGCTCCTGTAATGACAATTGGGATTTGTGGAAGAGTCATGGTATCCAAAAAATAAGCCGTTTCTTCCAAAGTATCTGTCCCGTGAGTAATAACCACTCCATCAATCTGTTTTGCCTTTTCTTTAATCAATTGATAAAGTTTTAGCATGTGACTGGGTCTAACATGTGGACTGGGTAAGTTAAACAGGTCTAGAACTTCCAAGTCTAGATTATCAAGAGTCAGTCCCACATGGTTCATAGGGTTAGTGGTTTCAGGTCTGACCTTCCCAGTGTCATCAGCTTGCATAGAAATGGTGCCACCTGTATGGAGCACAAGAATTTTTTTCATAAGTCTTCTTTCAATTCCTAAAATATGTTATTATTATTGTAACATATCGTAAAAAAAGTGTGAAGCAAGAGATGAGGGATTGAAATGGCAATAAAAGCAGTATTTTTTGATATTGACGGCACTTTGCTGAACGATGTTAAATCTGTGCAAAAATCCACACAAGCAGCCATTAAAGACTTACATCGTCAAGGTATTTTGGTTGGTGTGGCAACTGGTCGTGGACCAGGTTTTATCAATCGCTTTATGGAAAATCTAGAGTTAGATTTTGCTGTTGCTTATAATGGTCAGTATATTTTTACAAGAGATCGCGTCCTTTATACTAACCCCCTACCCAAATCTGCTGTTTATCGAACCATTAAATATGCTTCTGGCAGAAAGCGTGAAATTTCCTTGGGAACAGCAACTGGTTTGGTTGGTTCTAACATTATTAACCTAGGCACCAGTCGTTTTGGCCAAGTTATCAGTCGTGTGGTGCCTAAAAGCTGGGCTAAGATGGTGCAAAAAACGTTTAAGCATGCGATTAGACGCTTTAAACCTCAACGTCCTGCTGACTTATTGACCATCATGAAAGAGCCGATTTATCAGGTAGTCTTAGTTGCGACTCAAGATGAAACCGATCAATTAAAAGAGAAATTTCCACAATTGACCATCACAAGAAGTAGCCCCTACTCAGCCGATTTGATTGCTAAGGGGATGTCGAAATTAAAAGGTATTGAGAAGGTCGGTGAATTTTTTGGTTTTGCCATTAACGAGGTCATGGCTTTTGGTGATTCCGATAATGATTTAGAAATGCTATCAGGTGTGGGAATTGGTGTGGCGATGGGAAATGGTAGTCAAGAAGCCAAACAAACTGCAACCTATACAACAACTAGTAACAATCAGGATGGCATTGCTAAGGCATTAGCCCACTATGGTTTGATTCATTTAGGAAGCGAGTCTAATTTTACAAGTAGTGATGATAATTTCAATAAGGTTCGTGATTTCCATGAACTGATGGATGGCAGTTTGCGTGATTTACCAAAAGCATTTGATAATCATGAGGCTAGTCGTCGAGTTAATTTCAAAGCAGAAGAGCTCGTTGAGTTTCTATATGCTAGTCAATCTAGTCTAGATGCTTTTCAAGAGCAAGTGGCAGCCCTACATCAAGCGATTGATCAGGCTGTCGTTAAAGTTAGTCAAAAACCAGCAACAGATGATCAGATGGTTGGTCAAGTAGATGCTCTAGCAGATCTTTTGTATTTTACTTATGGGTCGTTTACGCTGATGGGTATTGATCCTAAACCCATCTTTGATACGGTTCATGAGGCCAATATTGGCAAAATTTTTCCAGATGGCAAGCCTCATTTTGACCCAGTAACGCATAAGATTTTGAAACCTGACCAATGGCGAGAACCAGAGCCTGCAATTAAGTTAGAGTTGGATCGCCAAATCCGTAAGGCTCAGGCGCGACAAATCCAAAAAGAAAAGTCACTAAAGAACTGACTAAGGGTGTCTTATTTTATTAAAACATTTGAGTCTTGATGGTTTTTGTGGTAAAATGAAGTGATAATAATTTGAATAAAGAGGTATCATTATGATTGAAGCAAGTAAATTAAAGGCAGGAATGACCTTTGTAACAACAGATGGCAAGTTGATTAAAGTATTAGAAGCTAGCCACCATAAACCAGGTAAGGGAAATACCATCATGCGAATGAAATTGCGTGATATCCGTAGTGGTTCAACTTTTGATACGAGCTATCGTCCAGAGGAAAAATTTGAGCAAGCGATTATTGAAACACGTCCAGCTCAATACCTTTACAAGATGGACGACACAGCCTACTTCATGGATACTGAAAGCTACGAACAATATGAAATTCCAGTAGCTAACGTGGAAAATGAATTACTTTACATTCTAGAAAATTCAGATGTGAAAATCCAATTCTACGGTACAGAAGTTATCGGTGTGACCATTCCAACAACAGTTGAATTGACGGTTGCTGAAACTCAACCATCAATCAAGGGTGCAACCGTGACAGGTTCAGGTAAACCAGCGACTATGGAAACAGGTCTTGTTGTCAATGTACCAGATTTCATCGAGGCTGGTCAAAAATTGGTCATCAATACAGCTGAAGGGACTTATGTCTCACGCGCTTAATTAGTCAAGGATTGGAGCAATTCCAATCCTTATTCAGAAGTGAAAGGATTATGCTATGACAAAGGAAGTAATTGGAGATATTATTATTTCTCCACGTGTACTAGAAGTCATTACAGGTATTGCGACAAGCAAGGTAGAAGGGGTTCATTCTCTGCAAAATAAAAAAATGGCAGATGGTTTGAGCAAAAAAAGTTTGGGTCGTGGTGTCTATCTTGAAACCGCTGAAGATGGTAGTTTAACGGTTGATTTATATGTTGATTTGCAATATGGTGTTACAGTGCCAACCGTCTGCCTTGCCATTCAACAAGCTGTCAAATCAGCTATCTATGATATGGCAGAGGTAGTGGTTAATCAAGTCAATGTTCATGTCGTTGGTATTGTGCCAGAAAAAACACCTAAGCCAGATGTGAAATCATTGTTTGATGAGGATTTCTTGAATGACTAAGTTATTTGATAATTCAAGACGAGATTTGCGTGAGCGTGCTTTTCAAACCCTATTTGCTCTTGAGTTTGGTGGTCAGACTCTTGACCAATCTCAGTTTGCTTATAGTTATGATAAGGATTTAGCTGAGGATGATGTTCTGGATACACCTGCTTTTATTCTCAATTTGGTGACAGGTGTCTGTGATCATTTGGAACCATTGGATCAGGTGATTACGCAACATCTTAAGTCAGATTGGTCCTTGGAACGTTTAACCTTGACAGATAAAACCCTCTTACGTTTGGGACTTTATGAAATGACTTATTTTGACGAAACGCCTACGCGTGTGGCCCTTAATGAGATTATTGAAATAGCTAAAAAATACTCTGATGAAACGTCTTCACGTTTTATCAACGGGCTATTGAGTCAGTTTGTCGAAGATGAAAACTAAAGGCTGGTAAAACCAGTCTTTTTTTTTTATTGACTGGTATTTGAAGATACCGTTCTGTTTTTGATTATGATATAATTAACTGGTTAAGTAAAAGGAGAAAGTTATATGGAATTAGCAACTTCTATTGACCATTTGGTTAATAGTATTTTACTCAAAGCAGAAAATCAGCATGAATTTCTTATTGGTGCTTGTCAAAGTGAGTGGAGATTGACCAGTACACAAGAGCATATTCTCATGCTTTTAACTCAGGAAAGTTTGACAAATTCTGACTTGGCCAAGTGTTTATCTATTAGTCAAGCAGCAGTCACGAAGGCCGTCAAAGGACTTATTGCCCAAGGACTTTTAGAAAGTCAAAAAGCTAGTAGTGATGCGAGAAGTAATCAGTATCTTTTGACAGAACAAGCTCTTTTCATTGCTCAAGAACATGCTAACCATCATCACCAGACGCTTTTAGCTTATCAAGAAATCATAGACAAGTTTTCTCAAAGTGAACAAGAAGTTTTATCACGATTTATGGAAGCCTTGGTGCTTAGATTGGAGAAGTCATCATGAGATATATGACGGTGAGTGGACTTAGTTTTCAATATGACCATAATCCTGTTTTAGATGAGATCAATTACCATTTAGACAGTGGTGAATTTGTGACCTTGACAGGAGAAAATGGAGCCGCTAAATCAACCTTGATTAAGGCAAGTCTTGGTTTGCTTAATTTGCAAAAGGGACAAGTAACCATATCTGATACCAATATTAAAGGAAAAAAGCTACGTTTAGCCTATTTACCACAACAAATTGCCAGTTTTAATGCAGGATTTCCTAGTACAGTAGAAGAATTTGTTCGTTCAGGTCGTTATCCAAGAAAAGGTTGGTTTAGTCGTCTAGATGCCCATGATGAAGAACATGTGCGAGCTAGTTTGGAATCAGTTGGAATGTGGGAAAGTCGTCAAAAAAGAATTGGGCAATTATCAGGTGGTCAAAAGCAGCGTGTTGTGATTGCTCGACTGTTTGCTTCTGATCCAGATGTCTTTGTTCTTGATGAGCCGACAACAGGAATGGATGCAGGAACCAGTCAGAGTTTTTATGACCTCTTACACCATAATGTCAAGCATCATAGCAAGTCTGTGTTGATGATTACTCATGACCCAGATGATTTGGCACCCTATGCGGACCGTAACATTCATCTGGTGCGTAATCAGAATTTGCCTTGGCGTTGCTTTAACGTGCATAAGGAAGAGTAAGAGGAGAGATAATGTTTGACTTATTAACCTATGATTTTATGTTGCGGGCTTTTTTAGCAGTGCTTGCCATGAGTTTGTTTGCTCCTATTTTAGGTGTCTTTTTGATTTTGCGTAGCCAGAGTTTAATGAGTGATACACTTAGTCATGTGTCCTTGGCAGGTGTAGCAATAGGCGTGGCAATGGGTCTATCACCTACTTGGACAACTCTAATAATTGTTAGTTTAGCAGCCATTTTTTTAGAATATCTGCGAAGTGTCTATCAGCATTATATGGAAATTGCGACAGCTATTTTAATGTCTGCTGGTTTGGCCCTGTCTTTAATGATTATGAGTAAGGAGGCAAATGCTTCCAGTCTGAGTTTAGACCAGTATCTTTTTGGTTCCATTATTACCATTAGTCACCATCAGGTTTTAGCTCTTTTTGCCCTAGCCTTTCTGATCTTACTCTTAACTGGTTTGTTTATTCGTCCCATGTATTTACTAACTTTTGATGAAGACACTGCCTTGGTTGATGGTTTACCAGTTAGATTGATGTCTATTTTGTTTAATATAATCACAGGTATTGCTATTGCTTTGATGATTCCAGCTGCAGGAGCACTCCTTGTTTCTACCATCATGGTCTTGCCAGCCAGTATTGCCATGCGTTTGGGAAATAGTTTTCGTCAAGTCTTGCTGATAGCCTTATTGACCAGTTTTACGGGGATGGTTAGTGGTCTTTTATTGTCGTATCATTTGGAAACACCAGCTAGTGCGACCATTACTATGGTATTTGTTAGTTTATTTCTTTTAGTTAGTGGTATTAAAAGAGGCGCTAAGGCTTAGTCTATTAGTTCTTTTAGTTGAAGAATTAGGCTTAAATGAGTATAATGAAAGTAAAAGTATTCAAAGGAGAAATAGATGACAGTATTGATTTTAGGTGGAGCAGGCTATATCGGCTCACACATGGTTGATCGTTTGATTGAAACTGGAAAAGAAAAGGTTGTTGTCGTTGACAACTTGGTCACAGGTCACCGTGCAGCCATTCATCCAGCTGCTCTGTTTTATGAGGGAGATTTGGCTGATAAGATATTTATGCGTCGTGTCTTGACAGAAAATCCAGATATTGATGCGGTGATTCACTTTGCAGCCTATTCTTTAGTGGCAGAATCTATGGAAAATCCGCTTAAGTATTTTGATAATAACACGGCTGGTATGGTTAGTCTATTAGAAGTGATGAATGAGTTTGGCATTAAAAATATTGTCTTTTCATCGACTGCTGCAACCTATGGTATTCCAGAAGAACTTCCAATTAAAGAAACAACCCCTCAACGCCCAATCAATCCGTATGGTGAAAGCAAGCTCATGATGGAAACCATGATGAAGTGGGCAGATCAAGCTTATGGGACAAAATTTGTTGCCCTACGCTATTTCAATGTGGCAGGAGCTAAGCCAGATGGCAGCATTGGAGAAGATCATGGTCCAGAAACGCATCTCTTGCCAATTGTCTTACAAGTGGCTCAAGGAACACGTGATAAAATTATGATTTATGGTGATGATTATAATACACCAGATGGTACCAATGTTCGTGATTATGTTCATCCTTTTGATTTGGCAGATGCTCATATTTTAGCTGTGGATTACTTGCGTTCAGGGAATCCTTCGTCAGCCTTCAATCTCGGTTCGTCAACAGGATTTTCTAATTTAGAAATTCTTGAGGCAGCTCGTCAAGTGACGGGTCATCCGATTCCAGCTGAGATGGCAGATCGTCGCCCTGGCGATCCAGATACCTTGATTGCTGAGTCAAGCAGAGCCCGTGAAGTGTTAGGCTGGAAACCAGAATTTGATGATATTAAGAAGATCATTGAAACAGCTTGGGCTTGGCATGCTAGCCATCCAAATGGTTACGATGATCGTGATTAAGGTAAGGAGAATAAATGAAAACTTTTGCAGAAATTGTTAGTAACTTCAATCCTACAACTGTGGAAACTCTCCAATCAAAGTTTGTCCAGGGTGAAAAAGTGGTGCTTTTCTTAGGTCGTGCGACCTGTCCTTATTGTCAACGTTTTGCTCCTAAATTGGCCAATGTCGTTGAAGCAGATGGTCTGACTATTGATTTTATCAACAGTGAAGAGGCAACTCAGTTAGAGTCCATTCAAAACTTTCGTCATCAGTACGAGATAAAGACAGTTCCAGCACTCTTGGTTGCAGAAAATGGTCAAGTTAAGGTGGTTTGTGATTCTTCTTTATCAGAAGACGAGATTCGTACGTTTATTGGATAACATAGAAAAACTGACTTGATTGAATAATCAAGTCAGTTTTTAATAGAAAGGCTAGGGTAACTGTCCTAGTTTTTTTATTGACTGAGAGGGCTGTTTAGATAGATGTCAATCAATTGTTCGGTGGCTTGAATTGAGTCTAAGTGTGTTCGCTCATAAGCGTGGCTTGATTCAATTCCTGCTCCTAAGAGAGCGTGTCGCACCTCAGCACCTGCCGTCATAGCAGCAGACGCATCACTTCCATAGTAAGGATAGATGTCTAGTTGATAGGGGATTTGCTGTTTTTCTGCTAATTGAACCAAATGTTGACGCAAGCCAAAATGGTATGGGCCAGAAGCATCTTTGACGCAGATTGATACAGAATATTCATCTGTAGCTTGATCATCACCAATAGCGCCCATATCAACAGCCAAATATTCGACCACTTCCTTGGGGAGACTAGAGTTTGCTCCATGCCCAACCTCTTCAAAACTAGAAAAGTAAAAATGAGTGGTGTAGGGAAGGAGCGTGCTTTCCTTGGCATAATTTTTTAATAAATTAAGTAAAATGGCAGCTGATACCTTATCATCTAGGTGACGTGATTTGACAAAACCACTAGTGGTCACTTGGGTACGGGGATCAAATGAGATAAAATCTCCAACCCGAATCCCAAGAGCTGATGTTTCATCAGCAGATGTTACTTTTTCATCCAAACGAACTTCCATATTATCTTGATTGCGTTCCAATTTGCCTGAATCTCGGTAAACATGGACACTGGTTTGATGTAGGAGAATAGTACCGCTGATTTCTTTACCATTTTGGGCAAGATGAACGGTGCAATTTTCTCCCTCAATCGCATTGTAATTAAAGCCACCAACTAAGGCGATTTTCAAGCGACCATCTGGCTTAATGGCTCTAACCATGGCTCCCAAGGTATCCAGATGAGCAGTGACTAAGCGATGTTCTTTTTGATTTTGACCGTCTAAGCTAACGAGAACACCATCTTTGGCAGTGCGTTTAGGATGATAGCCAAGTCTAGTTAATTCCTCCACCAAATAATCCATAATGGACTTGGTGTAACCAGTCGGTGACGGAATACTAGTTAGTTTGGTTAAGTAGTCTAAAGTTGTCATTTATTGTCTTTCTTTTTGTAACCAAATTTTGCGGCTAGACCAATCAAACTTAATCCCATGACTTGAAGAAGGGCGGATGTACTTGTACCTGTATTTGGTAGGCTGTGTTTTTCAGCTCGTGAATAATTAACAGGTTTAGCAAGGTCTTTACTTGAGCTTGTCTGATGTGCAACTAATGGTTGTTTTTCAGGAACAACCCCCATGTTTGTCATAGGTGTCTTAGTTGGTTTTCCTGGAGTTGTTACGGTTGTTTGGTCTTGTTTTGGCGTGCTAACTTCTACAGCCTGTTCTGGAGTTTTGACTTCCACACTTGGTTTTGGAGTGGTTGGTGTGTTTTCTGTATTTTCAATCACTTCTTCAGTCACAGTTTCTTGTGGCTCAAGATAAGTGAATCGGAAAGTACCAAAACCTTCTAAACTGTTTGGTTCTAAATAGCTAATGCTTTGATCGGTACCAAGTAAGCTCTTAGCATAATCAGCAGTTCTAAAGCGTAAATCAAGTCCCTTGATAGTATCAGCAAAACGCCAGTTATTGTCAGCACTTGGGTTGATCATTTTCTCAGAAACGATGTAGTTGATAATAGCTTGGCGATTTTCCAAGTTAAGGATGCGGTTTAGACTCGCATTTTTCACACCAGGGAAAGTACCGCTAGCACGATAGTTGTTAGTGACTACAATAAATTCTTGTGCGTCGTCAATTTCTTTACCTTGGTAACGAAGATTTTTCACACGGTTAGCTGTTTCGTTAACCAATTTACCATCACGGTCATATTTGTTTGGTTGAGTGATGTCATATTCATAAGTCAAACCGTCAATGATGTCAAAGTTATAGGTACGGTAGTCAGTATTAACCAAATCTTGTGGTTCAGTTTTGTTTGGATCCACTTGGTTGAATTGACCAGCAGACATTTCTAACCATTCACGAAGGTCGGCACCTGTCACTTTAAGAATAGCAGTGACATTGTCATAAACATAAAGGTCAGCAACATTTTTGATTGCCAATGGTCCAGCTGGAATGTCTGTGTAGGCTGTTGGATCATTACGGGCACCAGCCTTAAATGGTGCAGCAGCAGAAAGGAGTGGCAATTCGCCTTCAGGAGTACCAGCTAGTTCTTGTTTAACATACCAAAGTTGAGCATTATTAACGATTTGAACAGATGGGTCATCTTGAACAAGAGCAAAGTAGCTGGTGATTGGAGCAGTTGTTGTTCCGACTTGTTGACGAACATAAGCAACTGTTTTGTCATGTGTTTCTTGAGCCATTTGAACAAGTCTTTCATCAACGACTTCTGACTTGTTATCAATTTTACGTAGGCTACCTTGGCTCAACTCTTTATTGACTTGCCATTTACCATCAGTATAAGTCACATTAAGATCAATGACTCCTAGACGGTCGCCGTATTTACCAGCCATGACAACAGGTGTTCCATTGATCGTTCCTTTTTCTAGGTCAACACCTGCAAATTGGCCGTAATAACTAGATGGAAATTCCGCGTGAGAGTGTCCTGTTACAAGCGCATCAACACCTTCTAGACTAGCTAGCTGGTAGCTGACATTTTCTTCCCCAACTGTGTATTCTTCATCTCCGATACCTGAATGGGCAGTGACTAAAACGAGATCTGCCCCAGCTTCACGCATGGTTGGAATCAATTCTTTAACGGCTTCAACAGCATCGCGAACAAGAACTTTACCTTCAAGGTTAGCCTTGTCCCAGTTCATGATTTGTGGTGGTACAATGCCTGTAATGCCGACTTTAAGTGAAACTTTTTTGCCATCAACATCTGTGAAGGTCTTAGTGACGACTTCATAAGTCTTAAAGATTGGTTCGTTGGTTTTCGCATCAATGACATTGGCATTGAGAATAGGTAGTGAAGAAGCTCCTACTACGCTCTTTAAAAATTCTAAACCGTAGTTGAATTCATGGTTACCGATATTGGCAGCATCATAATTTAATAATTCCATAGCAGCATACATAGGATGTTTTTCCCCTTCTTTGACAGGGTCAACTGTCGCTGCATAAGTTCCTAGTGGTGTTCCTTGAATAGTATCTCCACTATCGATTAGGATTGTATTGCTATTTTCAGCCTTGGCTTCGTCAATTAGGACAGAAGTTTTTGCCAAACCGATATTTTGTGAGGTTTTATCTTGGTAGTAGTCGTAGTTGATGAGGTTGGTGTGGAGGTCAGTTGTCGAGAGAACACGAACATTGACATTTTGCCCTTCAACAGGTGCTAAATCTTCAGTTTCAGCTTCGGTAACAGCCATTGTAGTAACGACAGGCTCTGCTGATGTGCTTTCTTCTGTCACAGGTGTGTCACTGTCTGTACTAGCCGTTGAACTTTCAACTACTGGACTAGGGTTATCAACTGTTTCAGCTGTAGTGCTCATTTCATTGGTAACAGATGTAGGTGGTGTCGTTGTATCCGTTATTTCTTGAGCTTGAACCAACTGGCTTGCTCCCATACTGGCAGCTACCAAGGATAAGAGTAAGGCACTCTTAGATAGATAGTATTTTGACATATAAAGCCTCCTTAAAATTTTCTTAACACCTCTATTTTAATCCTAAATGACGAAATTAGCAACTACTTTTTAGAAAACGATTTCATTTTTTATCTGGTCTTGATTTTTGGCAAGAATAACATGATTTTTTATCATAAAAATGGTAAAATAGTCTATTATCAATCAAGAAGAAGACCTATTTGAAGGAGCCTATGCCAAATGGTAAAAGAAAAGAATTTAACAGGACAAGAAGTGGTTGAATTAACGGCAAGCTACTTGAGTGAAACAGATGTTGCTTTTGTTGAGAAAGCTATGAACTATGCGGTAGCTGCCCATACTGGCCAGTTTCGCAAATCAGGTGAGCCTTATATTATTCATCCTATTCAAGTGGCGGGTATTTTGGCAAACTTGCATTTGGATGCGGTAACAGTGGCCTGTGGCTTTTTGCATGATGTGGTAGAAGATACTGATATTAGTCTGGACGATTTGGCCTTTGACTTTGGTTCAGACGTTCGTGTCATTATTGATGGTGTAACTAAGCTTGGTAAGGTTGAATACAAATCTCACGAAGAGCAGTTGGCTGAAAATCATCGCAAGATGCTCATGGCAATGTCTAAGGATATTCGTGTGATCTTGGTAAAACTGGCTGACCGTTTGCATAATATGCAGACCCTTAAACACTTGCGTAAGGATAAGCAAGAGCGTATTTCGCGTGAAACGATGGAAATCTATGCACCGCTAGCTCATCGCTTGGGAATTAGCCGAATTAAGTGGGAGTTAGAGGACATGTCGTTTCGTTATTTGAACGAGACAGAGTTCTATAGAATTTCTCACATGATGAAAGAAAAAAGGCGAGAGCGTGAGGCCTTGGTTGAAGAGATTGTTGGGCGGATTACTTCTTACACTAATGAACAAGGCCTTTATGGTGACATTTACGGTCGTCCCAAACACATCTACTCGATTTACCGTAAGATGCGCGATAAGAAAAAACGCTTTGACCAAATTTATGATTTGATTGCCATTCGTTGTGTCATGGAAACGGCTAGTGATGTCTATGCCATGGTCGGTTATATTCACGAACTTTGGCGTCCTATGCCAGGGCGGTTTAAGGATTACATCGCAGTACCTAAGGCCAACGGTTACCAGTCTATTCATACTACAGTTTATGGTCCCAATGGCCCGATTGAGATTCAAATTCGGACTAAGGACATGCACCAAGTGGCTGAATATGGTGTGGCAGCCCATTGGGCTTATAAAAAGGGCATAACTGGCAAGGTCAATCAGGCTGAACAAGCTGCTGGCATGAACTGGATTAAAGAGTTGGTTGAGTTACAGGATGATTCCAGTGGTGATGCGCGTGAATTTGTAGATTCTGTTAAGGAAGATATTTTTACTGAACGCATTTACGTTTTTACACCAACTGGAGCTGTCCAAGAATTGCCAAAAGATTCTGGGCCAATTGATTTTGCTTATGCCATTCATACCCAAGTAGGTGAAAAGGCGACTGGTGCCAAAGTCAATGGTCGAATGGTGCCTTTGACTGCTAAGCTTAAAACAGGCGATGTGGTGGAAATCATCACGAATAGTAATTCCTTTGGGCCGAGTCGTGATTGGATTAAAATTGTTAAGACCAATAAGGCCAGAAATAAGATTCGCCAGTTTTTCAAAAATCAAGACCGTGAGTTGTCTATCAATAAAGGACGAGAGTTGCTAGTTGCTTATTTTCAAGAGCAAGGCTATGTGGCTAGTCGATTCTTGGATAAAAAGCATATTGACATGATTTTGCCTCGCTTGAGTGTCAAAAGTGAGGAAGCTCTGTATGCAGCCATTGGTTTTGGCGAACTAAGTGCCATTAGCGTCTTTAATAAATTGACCGAAAAAGAGCGCCAAGAGGCTGAACGAGCTAAGGCCAAGGCAGAAGCTGATGAGTTGGTTAATGGCGGCGAAATCAAACAAGACAATCGTGAAGTCTTAAAGGTGCGTAGTGAAAATGGCGTCATCATCCAAGGGGCAAGTGGTTTGTTGATGCGGATTGCCAAGTGTTGTAATCCAGTCCCAGGTGATAGAATTGACGGCTACATTACCAAAGGACGTGGAGTGGCGATTCACCGTAGTGATTGTAACAATATCAAGAGTCAAGACGGCTACAATGAACGTTTAATCGAGGTCGAGTGGGACGGTCAGGATAATCATAAAGAATATGTGGCAAACATTGATATTTACGGTCTGAATCGTAGTGGGCTTCTCAATGATGTTCTCCAAATCCTATCGACCAGAACCAAGAGCATTTCCTCGGTCAATGCTCAATCCACTAAGGATATGAAATTTGTCAATATTCACTTGAGTTTTAGCATCCCGAACCTAGCTACCTTGATGGCTATTGTGGATAAGATTAAGGTTGTGCCAGATGTTTATAGTGTGAAACGAACGAACGGGTAAGTAAGATGAAAATTATTGTGCAACGTGTCAAAGCTGCCAGCGTTCATGTGGCAGAACAAGAAATCTCAAGTATTGACCAAGGTTTACTACTTTTGGTTGGTATTGGTCCTGATGATAATCAAGATGACTTGGCTTATGCTGTTCGTAAATTAGTGCATATGCGAATTTTTGCTGATGAGGCAGATAAGATGAATCGATCTGTTCAAGATATTGGCGGTCAGATTTTATCGGTGTCCCAGTTTACGCTTTTTGCCGATACTAAAAAAGGCAATCGCCCAGCATTTACAGGAGCAGCCAGTCCAGACTTTGCTAAAACATTTTATGAAACGTTTAATCAGCAACTCTCCCAATACGTTCCAGTTAAAGCTGGTATCTTTGGTGCTGATATGCAAGTCAGTCTGGTTAACGATGGCCCAGTGACCATTATTTTAGATACAAAAAACAGGTAAGTTAATTTACCTGTTTTATTTTTTTCGTTTAGCAAAGTCAACAAATTTGAACTTGTCGAGCTTATGTCGGCTTTCAGTAAATTGAAATTGTTGACCATCAGCGAGAAATACTTTGGATTTGACAGAAACTACATGCTGATCGCCATGTAAATCAAGATAAATCTGATCGGTAGCTGTCACTTGCTCAATCGTGATTTCTTTTTGAGCGTAGGCAATATCTAGTTTTAACATATGTTCCAAGTAGGCATAGATAGAATATTGGGCAATATCTTTATTGATATTTGGTACCAGTTGCTTATCCAAGTAATCAATATCTAATACGGAAGCAACTCCATCTACCTGTCTTTGACGAGTGATTCGCCAAACGATTGCCTTGTTGGTAAAACCAGTTGTTTGAGCTTGCTTATCATCAAGGATAACCTTGTCCAAACTGATGACTCGTGTTTTTGAAGGCATGCCTAGATGTTGGACTAATTCTTGATAGCTGGTCAATTCAGAAATTGGAAATTGAATCTGCTGTCTGTGAATGACCTTAGTGCCCACACCTTGTGTGCTTTCAACAAGACCGGCCTCATTCAACAGGCGAAGCGCCTTTCTGATGGTGTCACGACTGGCTGAATAGGTTTTAGTTAGGGTCAATTCAGAAGGTAAATACTGATCAACAGGATAGTGTTGTTTTTTAATCTTATCTTGTAAGTCCTTAAAAATGATTTCGTATTTTTTCATTTGTTTCTCTCAATGATTACTTGTCTGTTTTTTAGCAGACAAGAGTTTTATTTTACCAAAAAAATGATAAAAAATAAAGCATACAAGTTGCATACAGAAATAAAATCGCTTACAATAGGGTTAGAAGTAACTTTATAGACCATTTTTGGTTGTTAAAAAATATGAGGAGTCATCAAATGGGAAAATTTGAAAAAGAAGCCAAATTGCTGCTTGATGCAGTAGGTGGCAAGGATAATATTTCTGCTGTATCGCATTGTGCCACACGGATGCGTTTTGTGTTGTTTGACGATAGTAAAGCTAATGTAGCAGCGATTGAAAAAATTTCAGCCGTTAAGGGGACCTTTACCAATGCAGGACAGTTTCAAGTCATTATTGGTAATGATGTGCCAATTTTTTACAATGACTTTACAGCCGTTTCAGGTATTGAAGGGGTGTCAAAAGAGGCAGCTAAGGCAGCAGCCAAGAGCAATCAGAATGCTATTCAGCGTGTGATGACCATGTTGGCTGAGATTTTCACGCCAATTATTCCAGCCATTATCGTCGGTGGTTTGATTCTAGGTTTCCGTAATGTCCTAGAAGGTGTACAATGGTCATCTCTAGGGGGTAAAACCATTGTTGATGTATCGCCATTTTGGAGTGGTGTCAATCATTTCCTTTGGTTGCCAGGTGAGGCTATTTTCCACTTCCTACCAGTTGGAATTACTTGGTCAGTAGCACGTAAGATGGGAACCACTCAGATTTTGGGAATTGTCCTTGGGATCTGTTTGGTGTCGCCACAGTTGCTGAATGCCTATGCCGTAGCAGGCACACCAGCTAAAGAGATTGCAGAAAACTGGGTGTGGAACTTTGGTTCGTTTACTATCAACCGTATTGGTTATCAAGCACAAGTTATTCCAGCCCTTTTGGCAGGTTTGTCATTGTCATATCTAGAAATCTTCTGGCGTAAACGCATTCCAGAAGTGGTATCGATGATTTTTGTGCCATTCTTGTCTTTGATTCCAGCCTTGATTTTGGCTCATACGGTCTTAGGACCATTTGGTTGGGCAGTTGGTAAAGGTTTGTCAGCGATTGTTTTAGCAGGTTTGACAGGTTCTTTGAAATGGTTGTTCGGTGCAATTTTTGGAGCTCTGTATGCACCGTTTGTTATCACAGGCCTACATCACATGACCAATGCGATTGATTCGCAGTTGATTGCTGATGCAGGTGGTACAGCTCTTTGGCCAATGATTGCCTTATCAAATATCGCTCAGGGTTCAGCCGTATTGGCTTACTACTGGATGAATCGTAAAAATGAACGTGAAGCACAAATTTCGCTACCAGCGACCATTTCAGCCTACCTTGGGGTAACTGAGCCAGCTCTTTTTGGGGTGAATGTCAAATACATCTACCCATTTGTAGCCGGGATGATTGGTTCAGGTCTAGCAGGTTTATTGTCAACTATGTTCAATGTGACTGCTAATGCCATTGGTATCGGTGGTATTCCTGGTATCTTGTCAATTCAGCCAAAATACATGCTTGCTTTTGCAGGTATTATGTTGGTGGCGATTGCCGTACCATTTATTCTAACTGTATTCTTCCGTAAAGCTGGTATCTTAACTAAGGTAGAAGATGCTGCAATGAAACTAAGTCAGGAAGAAGCAGTTGCCGAAGCTAAAAAAGAATCTACTTCAGTGGGACATCTCGTTGACTTGTATAGCCCAATGGCAGGTGAAATCAAGCCTTTGAGTCAAGCAACAGATCCAGTTTTTGCTTCAGGTGTGATGGGGCAAGGGGTTCTTATTGAACCAAGTGATGGTAAAGTCGTTGCGCCATTTGATGGAACGGTGTCAGTCTTATTCCCAACCAAGCATGCGATTGGTTTAGTATCCGATGCAGGAGTAGAAGTGCTGATTCATATTGGTATGGATACCGTTAGCTTGGATGGCAAAGGCTTTGAAGCTTATGTCAAACAAGGTGAGCGTGTCGCGGCAGGTGATACCTTAATTAACTTTGATTTGAATGTGATTAAAGCTGCCAATCTAGTTAGTGAAACACCAATTATTGTAACCAATCAAGAACAATTCCAACCAGATGTTGTTGGTCAACTACCTCGCCAAATTAAACGTGGTGAAAGCTTGCTAACAGCTAGTCGTATTTAAGTGATTAGCTAGCATTTAAAAAGAAAGAGGGTCAAGATGTCGATAGTGGCTTCGCCATATCGCCTTGGCCCTTTTGAAATGAATAAGGAGAAAAATACAAACATGGCATTTGATAAAAGTCAGGTAGTTTATCAAATTTATCCCAAATCTTTTAAAGATACTACTGGAAATGGTGTCGGAGATTTACGAGGCATCATTGAAAAACTTCCCTACCTCGCCGAATTAGGAATCGATATGGTCTGGCTCAATCCATTTTATCCTAGTCCACAACGGGATAATGGTTATGACATCTCAGATTACAAAGCAGTCAACTCCCTTTTTGGCACGATGGCTGATTTTGAAGAGATGATTGCCAAAGGTCGAGAATATGGTATTAACTTTATGTTGGACATGGTACTCAACCATTGTTCAACGGAGCACGAATGGTTTCAAAAGGCCTTGGCTGGCGATAAATTTTATCAAGATTTTTTCATTCTTCGAGATGAACCGACAGATTGGGTGTCAAAATTTGGTGGCAATGCTTGGTCACCTTTTGGTGATACTGGCAAGTATTATCTTCATCTATTTGATAAAACGCAGGCAGATCTCAACTGGCGTAATCCCAATGTGCGACAAGAATTGATTGATGTTGTTAATTTTTGGAAGGCAAAAGGGGTTAAAGGGTTTCGTTTTGATGTGATTAACTTGATTGGTAAAGATGAAGTTTTAGAAGATTGCCCAATCAATGATGGCAAGCCAGCCTATACTGATCGTCCGATTACCCATGATTACCTTCACGAACTTAATCAGGCAAGTTTTGGCACAGAAGAAGGGTTTATGACAGTAGGCGAGATGTCAGCAACAACCATTGAAAACTGCCTGCTTTACACAGCCCCAGAACGAGAAGAACTCTCTATGGCCTTTAATTTCCATCATCTCAAGGTGGATTATGACCAAGGTCAAAAATGGACGATTAAAGCCTTTGATTTCAAGGAATTGCAAGGACTTTTCCACAGCTGGGGACAAGAAATGAGTGAGGGAAATGGTTGGAATGCTCTCTTTTATAACAACCATGACCAGCCACGAGCCCTTAATCGCTTTGTTGATGTTAAGAACTTCCGTGAGGAAGGAGCAACCATGCTGGCAGCGTCAATTCATCTCTCACGAGGGACACCCTACATCTATATGGGCGAAGAAATTGGCATGCTAGATCCTGATTATGATAGCATGGCTGATTATGTTGATGTTGAAAGCATCAATGCCTATCAAATGTTATTAGAGCAAGGTTTATCAGAAGATGAGGCTTTTACTATCATCAAGGCCAAGTCTCGTGATAATTCACGCACACCAATGCAATGGGATAGTAGTAAGCACGCAGGGTTTTCAACCACGACACCATGGCTTAAGGTCGGTAAGACCTATCAAACCATCAATGTGGAAACAGAAAAACAAGGCAAGATTTTTCCATTTTATCAAGACTTGATTCGCTTGCGTAAAACCATGCCTTTAATTGCTGAGGGAGAATATCGGGCTGCTTATGTCGATAGTAATGAAATCTACGCCTTTGAACGTCATTTAGGGCAAGAACAGTTACTGGTGTTGAATAATTTCTTTGGTCATGACGTGACAGTAAATCTTTTGACAGACTATCAAGGCGGTCAAGTGCTTTTAAGCAACTATTCAGATGTGGTTTTAGGTGAAAAAATAACCTTGAAACCTTATCAAACCCTGGCAATTTTAAATTAAAAACGGTCAGTAATTGAAAATTTTGATAAAATAGGTCTAAGACAAAACAAGGAGGCTATTTATGGTACGTTTACAAGATGATTTTTATCAAGCGGTCAATGGAGCTTGGGCTGAAACAGCAGTGATTCCAGATGACAAACCAGCGACAGGGGGATTTGTTGAGCTGCACAATGAGATTGAAGAACTCATGCTAGAAACAACAGAGAATTGGTTGGCCGGTAAAGATTTGCCAAAAGATAATCCTATTTTAGAGAACTTTGTCAAATACCACCGACTCATCAGTGATTTTGAAACTCGAGAACAGTTAGGTGTGACACCTGTCCTACCCTTGATTAAGGAAATGCAGGAACTGACTTCTTTTGCTGATTTTACCAGTAAGATTGCTGAATATGAACTAGCCGGCAAACCCAATCTCTTTCCCTTTGGTGTAGCACCAGACTTCATGGATGCTACAACAAATGTCCTTTGGGCAGAAGCTCCAAGTCTGATTCTGCCAGATGTGACTTATTATGAAGAAGGGCATGAAAAAGGTCAGGAATTGTTAACCGTGTGGCGTCAAGCGGCAACAGACTTACTTAGTCAATTTCCATTTTCACAAGAAGAAATAGCTAAGATTTTAGATCAGCTTATTGCCCTAGATGCCAAGCTAGCCAACTATGTCCTATCCAATGAAGAAAGTTCTGAGTATGCCAAACTCTATCATCCTTATGATTGGGCTGATTTTACCAAGTTAGTACCAGAATTGCCATTGGATGAGATTTTCTCTAAGATTTTGGGGCAACTACCTGATCGGGTAATTGTGCCAGAAGAACGTTTTTGGTTAGCGTTTGCTAAGGATTATTTCTCAGAAGAAAATTGGCCAGCCTTACAGGCATCTTTAATCTATAGTGCAGCAACCCAGTGGACTAGTTATTTGACAGATGACATCCGTGTCCTAGCAGGAGCTTATCGTAGGGCCTTATCGGGTACACCAGAGGCTATGAATCCGCAAAAAGCAGCCTATTATTTGGCAGAAGGGCCATATAGTCAAGCCTTGGGGCTTTGGTATGTTGATAAAAAATTCTCCAAGGAAGCCAAGGCTGATGTTGAAGCAAAAGTAGCGACCATGATTGAGGTGTACAAGGAACGACTAGCTAAGAATGACTGGTTGGCTCGAGAAACCATTGAGCAGGCCATCGTTAAACTGAATGGCATAACAGCCCATATTGGTTATCCAGAAAAGTTGCCAGAAACCTACGCTCAAAAAATGATTGACGACAATCAGTCACTCTTAGAAAATGCTCAAAAATTGGCGCAAATCTCTATCCAGCATAGTTGGAGCAAGTGGAATCAACCTGTTGACCGTGATATCTGGCATATGTCAGCCCATGTGGTCAATGCTTATTATTCACCACAACAAAATCAGATTGTTTTTCCAGCAGCGATTTTGCAGGCACCTTTTTATTCACTAAATCAATCATCATCCGCCAATTATGGTGGGATTGGTGCGGTGATTGCCCATGAAATTTCCCATGCTTTTGATACCAATGGCGCATCCTTTGATGAACATGGTAGCTTGAGAAACTGGTGGACAGATGAGGATTACCAAGCCTTTACTCAAAGAACCGATCAAGTGGTCGCTCAGTTTGATGGTTTGGATTCTTATGGTGCCAAGGTGAATGGTAAATTAACGGTTTCTGAGAATGTTGCTGATTTGGGTGGCTTGGCAGCGTCTTTAGAGGCAGCCAAACAAGACAAGGATTTTTCAGCAGTTGATTATTTTACTAATTTTGCGAAGATTTGGCGACTCAAAGCTCGTCCAGAGTTTATGCAGATGCTAGCGAGTGTGGATGTTCACGCACCTGGTCATTTGCGTACCAATGTTCAATTACCAAACTTTGCTGACTTCCACCAAGCCTTTGACATTAAGGAAACAGACGGCATGTGGCGAGCAGAAAAAGATCGTGTGATTATTTGGTAAGCCATTTATTGATACAAAATAAAAAGAGAGTTTTCCTAGCTCTCTTTTTATTCTTGTTTTTCCAAACGGGTTTTATCTCCTCACAGTAGTGATAAGTATATTTCCAAAAGGTTTTACTCATCTCACAAGTTATTTTAGTTCTGCCCCTTTTGGGCAGAGCTGCTCACAAGACTTTTGTGCTTTTCCCAAAAAGGGCAGACATCCTCACAGCTGTGAGGAGCATATTTCCAAGGGAAGTTGTCCATCTCACAAGGTTTTTGTGTTTGTCCCCAAATGGCCAAGTTAGCTTGCCGTATATTTTTCTTCATTTCCAAAAGAGGTTCATGAATTTATTTGATTTTTGCAATCAAGTGTTTTAAGAAATAGTGGCTAGGAAAAGTAATGCGTGGAGTTATAGTAAAGATTCTTCGTCAAAAGGTCTAATCATCAAATCAATCAAGCAGGTACTTGCTTTTTTATCAGCAATTTTCTAGCTGAATAAAGCCTAAAGTTTTTGGTTTATCAGCTTTTTTTGTTATAATCAAAGGTATGAAGTTTACAGATTTTAAGTTTAAATCCTATATTCAAGAGGCTTTGGCTGACTTGAATTTCCAAGAACCAACGCCAGTTCAGGAAAAATTGATTCCCTTGGTGCTATCAGGTCGTGACATTGTTGGCGAATCGAAGACAGGGTCAGGTAAGACCCATACCTTCTTATTGCCGATTTTCCAGAGCTTAGACGAAGATAGTTCTGAGGTGCAGGCGGTTATTACGGCACCTAGTCGTGAATTGGCAACACAGATTTACAAGGCTTGTCAGCAGTTAGCAGCTTTTTCATCAGTTGATGTTCGCTTGGCTAACTATGTTGGTGGGACAGATAAGGCTAGACAGGTTGAGCGTTTACAGAGCCATCAGCCGCATATTGTTATTGGTACTCCTGGACGCATTTATGATTTGGTGCAATCAGGTCACCTTGATATTCATCGTGCTAAGACCTTTGTGGTTGATGAAGCAGACATGACCTTAGATATGGGCTTTTTAGATACCGTAGATCGTATTGCTGCTCGTTTGGCTAAGGATGTGCAGATTTTGGTCTTTTCAGCGACGATTCCACAAAAACTCCAGCCTTTCTTAAAAAAATATCTGACCAATCCAATTATGGAAAAAATCAAGACACAAACAGTCATTGCAGATACCATTGACAACTGGTTGGTGTCAACCAAGGGACGTGATAAGAATGGTCAAATTCTTGAAGTGATTCAGTCAATGCAGCCCTATTTGGCGATGATTTTTGTCAACACCAAAACTCGTGCAGAAGAACTCCATCAGTTCTTGATTAGCAATGGTTTGAAAGTGGCGAAGATTCATGGGGATGTTCCACCGCGTGAACGTAAGCGTATCATGAATCAAGTCAAAAATCTGGATTATCAATATATTGTGGCAACTGATTTAGCAGCCCGAGGCATTGATATTGAAGGCGTCAGCCATGTCATCAATGATGAAATTCCACAAGATTTGAGTTTTTTTGTTCACCGTGTGGGACGTACAGGTCGTAATGGTTTAAGTGGCACAGCCATTACCCTATATAAACCAAGTGATGACTCGGACATTCGTGAGTTGGAGAAACTGGGCATTAGTTTTGTCCCTAAAATGCTAAAAGATGGACAATTCCAAGACACCTATGACCGTGACCGTCGTTTGAACCGTGAAAAAACACGTCAAAAACTCGATACTGAAATGATTGGTTTGGTTAAAAAGAAGAAGAAAAAGATTAAGCCAGGTTACAAGAAAAAAATTCAGTGGGCAGTTAATGAGAAAAGACGCAAGGAAAAACGAGCAGAATTACGAGCTAAGGGTCGTGCTGAACGTAAGGCGAAAAAACAAACTTTTTAAGCTAATCATGGCTTGATAATCAATTGTTATCACCTCCATAAAAAAATCTTATTGGGCAAGAAGAAACTCTTGTGCTATACTAAGAACACTGATAAAAGGAGGGTCGTCGATAATGAAAAAGTTACTCAAGTTAACATTGCTGATAGGTGTGTTGGGACTTAGTCTATGTCGTCAAGTGTCAGTGGCTGCAAAGACAGAAGTTGTCGTAGCAACCGATTCAGATACGGCTCCTTTTACTTTTAAGGACGAGAGTCGTTTTACTGGCTATGATATTGATGTTTTACGAGCTGTTTTTCAAAATCAAAAGGATTATCAACTGACTTTTGAAACAGTCCCTTTCTCGTCTATTTTGACAGGCTTGGATGCAGGTCTCTATCAACTGGCTGCCAATAATTTTAATTATAGTTCAGAACGAGCAGCAAAGTACTTGTATTCCACACCAATTTCTAAGTCCAATTACGCCATTGCTAGTCAAGATGGTTATGCTAGCTTGACTGAGTTGTCTGGTAAGTCAACCTCGGCTTATACTGGTGCCAACTACACCAAGGTCTTAGAAGATTGGAATCAAGCCAATCCTGATAAAGAACCGATTGAGATCAATTATGTTGCCAATAGTGTGCCTTTGGCACAACGTTTACAAGATGTGGAATCGGGTAAGATTGATTTTACCTTATTTGATGCCATTTCGCTCCAAACCCTCAGTCAAGATCAAGGGATTGATGTGACGATTAAAACCGTTACAGACCAAGTTGGGACAGATAAAGATGGCTTAGAATATTTTCTCTTTGCCAAGGATAAGGAAGGCAAGGCCCTACAAGCCTTTGTCAATCAACGTTTGGCGATTTTAGAAAAAAATGGCGTCTTACAAAAACTCAGTCGTCAGTACTTTGGTGATGATTTTGTGACACCAATTAAGAAAAAATAAAGGAAAAATATGGATAAATTAGTTGCAGCAGGTTGGTATGCCAATCTGGTAGCCGGTCTGCCTGATGGAAAATTATTTAGTTGGCGAGCAGTTTTTAATGCTATTCCAAGTATTTTGGAGCAGTTGCCCATTACCTTGGGACTGACTCTAGGTGGAGCTGTTTTTGGTCTGCTTCTAGCCTTACTTTTTGCCATTGTTAAAATCAATCGGACAAAAGTGCTTTATCCGATTCAAGCAGTTGTGGTTAGTTTCTTACGTGGAACGCCGATTTTGGTGCAACTCATGTTGAGTTATTATGGGATTCCCCTGTTGTTGAAAGCTCTTAATCAATCTTATGGTTTGAACTGGAATGTTAACAGTATTCCAGCTTCTGTGTTTGCCATTACGGCCTTTGCCTTTAATGAAGCGGCCTATACGAGTGAAACCATTCGTGCAGCCATTCAAGCGGTCAATAGTGGTGAGATTGAAGCAGCTAAAAGTTTAGGGATGACATCTACTCAGATTTACCGTCGTGTCATTATTCCCAATGCAGCCGTGATTGCAACACCAACCTTGATTAACACCCTAATTGGTTTGACCAAGGGGACATCTCTGGCATTTAATGCGGGAATCGTGGAAATGTTTGCTCAGGCTCAAATCCTTGGTGGGCGAGATTACCGTTATTTTGAACGTTTTATCTCGGTAGCTATGATTTATTGGTTGGTCAATATTGTGATTGAATCTGTTGGTCGTTTCTTGGAGAAGAAAATGGCTATTCCATCACCAGAACAGGTCAAACAAGGAGGTCGTCATGATTAAAATTAGTCATTTGACCAAGGAATTTTCAGGTCAAAAGGTCTTGAATGACTTGAATTTAGAGATTAAAAAGGGTGAAGTCATTGCTTTGGTAGGGGCATCAGGTGCTGGAAAATCAACCTTTCTACGTAGCCTAAACTACTTGGAACAAGCTGATTCTGGCACCATTGAAATTGAAGATTTCAAGGTAGATTTCACCAACATTAGCAAAGACGACATCATTACCTTGCGTCGTAAGTTGGCCATGGTTTTCCAACAATTCAATCTGTTTGAACGCCGTACAGCCCTAGACAATGTCAAGGAAGGTCTAAAGATTGTCAAAAAATTATCAGATGAAGAAGCAACTCAAATTGCCAAAGTAGAATTGGCAAAGGTTGGTCTGTCTGATCGTGAAAATCATTACCCCCGTCACCTATCGGGTGGGCAAAAGCAACGGGTGGCGCTAGCTCGTGCCCTTGCCATGAAACCAGATGTACTTTTACTTGACGAACCCACGTCTGCCCTTGACCCTGAGTTAGTCGGTGAGGTGGAAAAATCAATTGCTGACGCAGCCAAGGCAGGTCAAACCATGGTTTTGGTTAGTCATGACATGAATTTTGTCTATCAAGTGGCAGATAAGGTGCTATTTTTAGAAAAGGGACATATCTTGGAACAAGGTAGCCCAGAAGAGATTTTCCGTAACCCTAAAGAAGCTAGAACCAAGGAATTTTTCGCTTCTTATAACAAACAATACATTTAATACACTTATGCTCATCAATATTTTTAATTTTTATTTACAAGGTCTGTTGTGGGCGATTGTCTTTACGCTTGTTGTTGCGATTATTTGGCTACTTTATCGGGTCAATCGCAAGTTAGATCCGACAGTAAAGGAAAGACAGGCTGCCCTGTATGACACCATGATGATGGTTTTGATTAGTATTCCCATTTTATCATTTGCCTTTATGGCCCTGATTTTGATGATTAAGGCTTAGAAACTGGTTAAGAAAAGGAGAAAGCATGTACGACACGCTAGTTATTGGTGCAGGTCCAGCTGGGATGACTGCAGCCCTTTATGCAGCTAGAAGTAACCTCAAGGTAGGTCTGTTAGAACAGGGAGCACCTGGGGGGCAGATGAATAATACGGCTGATATTGAAAATTATCCTGGTTTTGACTTGATTTCTGGACCAGAGCTATCGATGAAGATGTTTGACCCCTTAGAAAAACTGGGTGTTGAACACCTCTATGGTATTGTGACGACCATTCAAGACTTGGGTCAAAGTAAATTGGTCAAGACCATGGATGGTGAATTTGAGGCCAAGACTGTGATTCTTGCAACAGGTGCCAAACACCGCTTACTTCAGGTGCCAGGTGAAGACACCTATGCCAGTCGAGGGGTTTCCTACTGTGCAGTCTGTGATGGTGCATTTTTCCGAGATCAAGATCTTCTTGTTGTTGGTGGAGGTGATTCGGCAGTTGAAGAAGCTCTATTTTTGACACGTTTTGCCAAATCAGTGACCATTGTTCATCGCCGTGATCAACTCAGAGCCCAAAAACTTCTACAAGACCGAGCTCTTGCCAATGAAAAAATCAACTTCATTTGGGATAGCGTGGTCAAAGAAATCAAGGGGAACGATGTTAAAGTGACTAGCGTTGACATTGAGAATGTCAAGACTGGTCAAGTGACCAATCACGCCTTTGCAGGTGTTTTTATCTACATCGGACTTGATCCAGTATCGCAGATGGTAGCTGACTTGCAAATGACAGATGACAATGGTTGGATTCCAACAGACGATAAAATGGCAACCAAGGTGCCAGGTATCTTTGCCATTGGTGACGTTCGCCAAAAAGACCTACGTCAGATTACGACAGCTGTCGGTGACGGAGCGATCGCAGGTATTTCAGCCTATCACTACCTAACAGAACACAATTAAAGCAGAGAAAACTCTGCTTTTTTTGATGTGAAAGAGTTGACAAAAGAATTACTCAGTAGAATGTTAATAAACCTTTCTAACCGCCTTAAAATATGCTATGCTTAAAGAAAGGGAGGTGCTTTTAATGATTGATTATTTATTTGTTTCTCCACTTGGCTGGAGTCAACATGTTTGGGACAAGTTGTTAAAATTTCCAGTTTTCGCTAAGGGTAAATGCGATTTTGTTAATTTTTTAGATGAATCTTTTTCAGCAATTACTCAAGAAGAAGTAGAAGCAAGTTTATTGGAAAAAATGAAAAACTTATCTTCTAGTGGGACAGTGATTGCTTCTTCTTATGGCAGTTTAGTCACCTTATCTGTTTTGGCAAAAGCCCAGTTGCCGATTGCTCGCTTGGTTTTAATTTCAGGATTAGAAGAAGTGCCATCACAAGTAGATTTGGATGAGATGTTTCAAAAGGTTGTTGACGAAAGTTATACCGACATATCAGGGTATTTGGACATGATGTTGACAGGAGAAGAACAAAAAGACAGTATTCTTTGTCAGATTCTTGAGTATAATTTACAGAAAAAAGAAGAAAGTTTCCAACCACTTCTTAGTCAATCTAATATCTATGCTTACTTGAGTATTTATGCTGGACTTAATCCTAGCTATCTTTTGGAACAAGTGAATCAACTGGTTAAGCAGCTAACAGTTTTTTCAGAGCAGACTTTGACCGTTTCTCATATTAAGATTCTTCCAGAAGATCATCTGTTGATGTTAACTCAACCTAAACTTTTGTATCACCATCTCATCAACCCTTAGCGTCTATTTTTCACTTAAATTATGCTATAATGATAAGGATAAGGAGAAGATTGACAACTTATGATATATACAGATGATAGTTTGACCCTACATACGGATCTGTATCAGATTAACATGATGCAGGTTTATTTTAATCAAGGGATTCACAATAAAAAAGCCGTTTTTGAGCTTTATTTTAGAAAATTACCTTTTGCCAATGGCTATGCTGTTTTTGCAGGTCTGGAGCGAATTGTCCGATATTTAGAAAATCTCAAGTTTTCAGAAACAGACCTTGCCTACTTGCGTGAGCTAGGCTACCAAGAAGATTTCTTGACCTATCTTAAAAATTTCAAGTTGGAGTTATCCATAAAGTCAGCCCAAGAGGGAGATTTGGTTTTTGCCAATGAACCCTTAGTTCAAGTTGAAGGTCCACTTGCTCAAGGACAATTACTAGAAACAGCTCTTTTGAATATTGTAAACTTCCAAACGTTGATTGCCACTAAGGCTGCACGAATTAAGTCAGTGATTGAAGATGAGCCACTTTTGGAATTTGGTACTCGTAGGGCTCAAGAAATGGACGCAGCCCTTTGGGGAACTAGGGCTGCTATGATTGGTGGTGCTGACGCTACCAGTAATGTTCGAGCGGGTAAAATTTTTGGGATTCCAGTTTCTGGAACCCACGCGCACGCCCTTGTTCAAGCCTATGGCAATGATTACGACGCTTTTAAGGCCTATGCCAGCACTCATAAAGACTGTATCTTTTTGGTTGATACCTATGACACGCTTCGCCTAGGTGTGCCTGCTGCGATTAAGGTTGCCAAGGAATTTGGCGATAAGATCAACTTCAAAGGTGTGCGAATTGACTCAGGTGATATGGCTTATTTGTCTAAGAAAGTCAGAAAGCAACTAGATGATGCCGGCTATCCTGATGCTAAGATTTATGCGTCTAATGATTTAGATGAAAATACCATTCTCAACCTTAAAATGCAAAAAGCTAAGATTGATGTTTGGGGTGTGGGAACAAAGCTCATTACAGCCTATGATCAACCCGCCTTGGGAGCCGTTTATAAGATTGTGTCCATCGAAGATGACAAGGGGCAAATGCAAGACACCATTAAGTTGTCTAATAACGCTGAAAAAGTTTCTACCCCTGGTAAAAAACAAGTTTGGCGAATTACCAGTCGTGCAAAAGGCAAGTCAGAGGGTGACTATTTAACTTTTTCTGATGTTGATGTTAACCAATTAGACGAAATCCACATGTTCCACCCAACCTATACCTATATTGACAAGTGGGTCAAGGACTTTGATGCTGTGCCACTCTTAGTTGATATTTATGACCAAGGAAAATTGGTCTATGACTTGCCAAGTTTGACCGAAATTAAGGCCTATGCCAAGAAAGAACTCGATGCCTTATGGGACGAATACAAACGTGTACTTAATCCACAGGAGTATCCAGTGGACTTGGCAGGCGATGTGTGGAAGAATAAGATGGATCTGATTGACCGAGTGCGTAAGGAAGCATTGAGTAGAGGAGTGGAGGTCTGATGTCACTACAAAGAGAAATCGTTAAAGCCTTAGGCGTAAAAGCGCAAATTGACCCCAAAGAAGAAATTAGAAAATCTATTGATTTTCTCAAAAGTTATCTATATAAACACCCCTTCTTGAAAACCTTTGTTTTGGGCATTTCTGGTGGTCAAGATTCAACCTTGGCTGGCCGACTCGCCCAGCTAACCATGGCAGAAATGCGAGCTGAAACCAAAGATGACAGTTATCAATTTATTGCAGTTCGTCTGCCTTATGGGGTACAGGCTGACGAAGCAGATGCCCAAAAAGCTTTGGATTTTATTCAACCAGACCAACTGCTGACAGTCAACATTAAAGAGGCAGTTGATGGCCAAGTGGCAGAACTAGCTAGGGCAGGTGTGAGCATTTCTGATTTTAATAAGGGAAATATCAAGGCTCGTCAGCGTATGATTACCCAGTATGCCATTGCAGGCCAATATCAAGGAGCTGTTATTGGGACTGATCATGCTGCAGAAAATATTACTGGTTTCTTTACCAAATTTGGTGATGGTGGTGCAGACATCTTGCCCCTATTTCGCCTAAACAAACGTCAAGGAAAAGCTCTCTTGAAAGAGTTAGGAGCAGAAGCAAGTCTTTACAACAAGATTCCTATTGCTGATTTGGAAGAAGATAAACCAGGCTTGGCAGATGAAGTGGCTTTAGGAGTGACCTATAACAATATCGATGATTACTTGGAAGGGAAAAAAATTACGTCCCAAGCCCAAGAGATCATTGAAAATTGGTGGCAAAAAACAGCCCATAAACGTCACCTGCCGATTACGATTTTTGATGATTTTTGGAAATAAAGTAAATTCTACTAACTGGTTTAGTAGAATTTTTTTTGAAGAAAATACAAAAAACTGTTGCAAACGCTTTCCAAAAATGCTATAATAAGATTGTTAAAAAGATAACAAACTATAGAGGAGGCTTACTATGAAAGCAGCAACTTATGTCAATAAAGGTCAATTAGAATTAGTTGAACAACCTAAACCAACGATTGTTAATCCAACTGATGCTATTGTACGAATTGTGAAAACCACGATTTGTGGAACGGATCTTCATATTTTAGGTGGAGATGTACCAGCTTGTAAACCAGGAACAATCTTGGGTCATGAGGGAATTGGAATCGTAGAAGAAGTCGGAGAGGCAGTTAGCAATTTCAAGGTTGGTGATAAAGTTATTGTTTCTTGTATCACTTCTTGTAACACTTGCTACTATTGTAAGCGTCAGTTGCCATCTCACTGTGAAAGTGGTGGATGGATTTTAGGACATCTCATCAATGGTACACAGTCTGAGTATGTTCATATTCCTCATGCAGACGGTAGTCTTTATCATGCACCTAAGACAGTAGAAGATGATGCTCTTGTAATGTTGTCTGATATTTTCCCAACTTCCTATGAAATTGGTGTTCAGCCATCTCATGTTAAACCAGGAGATAGCGTGTGTATCGTCGGTGCAGGTCCAGTTGGTTTAGCAGCCTTGTTGACAGTTCAATTCTATTCTCCAGCTAAGATTATTATGGTTGATTTGTCTGAATCTCGTCTTGAAGCCGCTAAGAAATTTGGTGCAACACATACGATTTGTTCATCTGATGTGGAAGAAATCAAGGCTAAGATTGATGAGTTGACAGATGGTCGTGGTGTTGATGTTAGTATGGAGTGTGTTGGTTATCCAGAAACCTTTGATGTTTGTCAAAATGTTGTAGCTATCGGTGGTCACATTGCCAACTTGGGTGTTCATGGTAAGCCAGTTGACTTTGCTTTGCAAGATTTATGGATTAAGAATGTGACTTTATCAACTGGTTTGGTTAATGCTAATACCACTGAAATGTTGCTTAACGTTGTGAAATCAGGAAAAATTGATGCAGGCCAGTTAGTAACACACCACTTCAAACTATCTGAAATTGAAAAAGCCTATGAAGTCTTTAAGAATGCTGGTAAAAACGAAGCACTTAAAGTTATCATTGAAAATGATATTACACCAGCTTAGTTACAGTTGACCAAAGAAAAAATCCCTCAGATGAGGGATTTTCTTTATTCTTCAATTTCTTCTTCATAGAATGGAACAGTTTCTGTTGCTGAACTAGAAGTGTTTTCTCTAGTTGTTGCATTACTTGAAGCAATTGATGTCGATGCAACGGCTTCAAGTTCATCTTCAGTTTCGGTATCTGTTTCTGAGGCTTTACTAGAAGAAGTTGAGCTACTTTCTTTTGAAGAGCTACTTGTTTCATTCTGACTACTACTGCTGATTTCGTTAGTAGTGACAGTTGTAGAACTTGTTGTGTGATTGCTACGATTATTAGTTGCCCGTGAGTTAGAATAATAATCTCTATTATTAGTACTATAACCATCTAAATAAAGCATACCATTGCTACGATATAGTCCTTCAGGCATTTCCCAATCATCACTATAACCACCAGTGAGATAATACATGACTGTTCGATAGATTTGAGCAGAGATTTTTAGCCCATTACCATAAAGTGGGGTTAGACGGTTTTTATAACCCGTCCAAACAGCCATTGAGTATTGTGAGGTGTAGCCGACAAAGTTAGAATCTGGTGCAATTGTTCCAACATTTTGTGTGTAAAGTCCAGTTTCTGCAGCAATAATATCTAACTCGTCATCACTGTAGTTTGATGTTCCTGTTTTACCAGCTTGTGGCATTGAACCAATTGCAGCTTCTGTACCTGTTCCGTAAGTTAGAACGGTTTTCAGCATATCTGTCATCATGTAGGCTGTAGTTTCTTTCATCGCACGAGAGCCTTCAGGTTTGTAAGATTGACTTGAACCGTCATTAAATTCAATCTTATTGACGTATTGTGGCTTATAATAAGTACCACCATTTGCAAAAGCAGCATAGGCAGCAGCCATCTTCTCGCTACTAGCACCGTACTTAGAATCATTGACGGTTGTGTTACTAGAGATGGCGTTAGAATATAGCATTTCAGGATAATCAATTCCTAATTTGTTAAGGAATTTGAGAGAGGTTTCTAATCCAGCCGCTTCCAAAGCTCGAATTGCTGGAATGTTACGCGATTGCATCAAAGCTGTTTGAATGGTCATCCAGCCATAGTATTGACGATCCCAGTTATAGACTTGGGTATAAGTACCAGGCCAATAGTAGATAGAATCGTTAGTTGATTGAGCGGTAGAGGTATAGACTCCACTATCAAGAGCAGGCCCATAGTCTGTGATTGGTTTCATGGTTGACGCCCAGTCACGATCGGTTAAAACAGCTTGATTGGTACCAAATGAGATATCATCGTTTTGATTTCTAGCGCCTAGTTGGGCAATGACTTGACCAGTGTTAACATCCATGATGGTTGAAGCTACTTGCATTTCATCATCTGGATAAGCGATGTAGTCATAGGTGTTATAAACATCCCATAGGTAGCTTTGTAAGTTTGAATTAACATTCGTATAAACTTTTAAACCAGACGTAAAGATGTCTTTACCTGTTTTTTCTTCAACTTCTTGAATGACTTGTTTGAGATAGTTATCTAGATATTTTTCATAGCTAACTTTCTTTTGTAATGGTTTAAGGCCATCAGTAACAGGAGTAGCTAAGGCTTCCTCATAGACCTCTTTACTAATCTTACCGTAATTAAGCATTTGAGATAGCACAGTATCGCGTCGAGCTTGAGCGGTTTCGGCATTGGTATAAGGGTCATATTGGCTAGGAGCTTGTGGAATACCAGCAAGTAAAGCTAATTGAGCGATAGACAATTCTGGCAAATCTTTGCCATAATAGTTTTTAGCTGCTGTTCGCATACCATAGTAACCATTTCCCATATAAACCTTGTTAATATAGAAGGTTAGAATTTCTTGCTTGGTATATTTTTTCTCCATTTGTAGTGATAACCAAGCTTCTTGAGCCTTACGTTTAAGGTTTTGGTCACGTTCAGTGGTTGAGAAATATGCTAGCTTAATCAATTGTTGATCAAGGGTTGACCCACCTTGAGTGGTGTTGCTGGTTAAATTATGCCAAGCAGAACCTAGGATACGGAAAATATCAATTCCTCGATGTTCAAAGAAACGGCGATCTTCAATAGCTGTTACAGCATTGACCAAATCAATTGGAATGCTATCAGCCGTTACGCTCTCACGTTGTTCAGATCCTAAATCAGCAATTTGATTCCCCTCGCTATCAAATACCAAGCTGGAATTAACAGCCCTCAATTTGTCTTCAGAGAGAGACGGAGCGGTAAGGACAAAAAAGCCAAAAACTAAGGCACCTATAACAACTAGGAAAATGATAAAACTGAGTAGTGCTCCTACTGCATATTTAATAAGGTTTAAAAGAGATTTCGATTTGATAGTAATCACCGCCTAAAAGAATTTTTCAATAATATCAAGATAAGGGACTTGAGGAAGAATAGAGTCAGCTATGCGATAGCCTTGTTTTTTGATATAATCAAGTGGCATAGATTTGCTTCCTTGGTCACGTTTGTAGTGGTCAATTAAAGCTTGAGCTGGTAAGAAATAGGTTTCTTTCAACGAAGAAAAATGCAAGAGAACAAAGCAAATGCCATCTTGTCGAAGCACTTGTTTCATGTGTTCAATCTGATGCTCGTGAAAATTTTTCATGGGCATGGCAGTTTTTTGCCGGGTTTCCTTGGCTTCAAAATCAATGTAACGTCCCTTATAGACACCAGAATAGTCAGTGGTTGAGGCTTGTCTAAAATAAGCTTCAACAATTTTCGCCCGACTGCGTTTAGGGTAATCGACTTTGACGATCTGAACGGGTGTCGGTTTTTTATGAATGACTGCTAGTTCTCGTGTCAAATAGTAGGCGTTAGTCGCATTGATACTGGCTTCAAAAGACATGCCACGATTGGCAAAGTCAGTTTGAGAACGGTTCTGTTTCAAGTGTTTTGAAACAGCTTGTCGCTTTAATCGATGAGGGTAGTTAACCATATCGCTCCTAATCGCTTAATTAAAATAACACATTTCAACCTATTATAGCATATTTTTAGAAAGGATAGCAAAAAATGTCCACAATTCTTGTCTCAGGTTACCGAAATTTTGATTTGGGTATTTTTCAAGAAACAGACCCACGGCTACAAGTGATTAAAAAAGCTATTGAAAAAGATTTGGAGTATCTGTGTGAACAAGGCTTAGAGTGGTTGATTTTCACAGGTAATTTGGGTTTTGAATATTGGGTTTTGGAGGTTGCTAAAAACATGCAGAAGGACTACAGGTTTCAGATGGGGGTCATTTTTCCATTTGAAGACCATGGTCAAAGTTGGAACGACAATAATCAAATGGTTTTAACTGCTTTTAAGCAACTGGATTTTGTCAAATATAGTTACCCTAGTTATCAAAGCCCACAGCAGTTAAAAGCTTATCAAGATTTTTTGCTTAACCATACAGATGGAGCTTATCTCTTTTATGACGAGGAGCATGAAACCAATTTGAAATATTTATTTAATCGAATAAAAACGTTGTTAAATTACGACATCAAACGCTTAGATTTTGGTCGTCTTAATGATTTGGCACAGGAAATAGAGTCTTAACTCAATTAAGTAAAATTCTTGATTTTTCTTCTATCTTCTTGTATAATCAAAAATGAGTGAATGCTCTTTTAGATTGATTAGTATGGAGAAATAGAATGGCAAGTATTATTTTGAGTCCAAAAGACATTTTTGAACAAGAATTTAAGACCGTGATGCGTGGCTTTGATAAAAAAGAAGTGGATGAGTTTTTGGATGATGTGATTAAAGACTATGAAACCTTTAGTGCTCAGATAGCTGCCCTTCGTGAAGAAAATCAAGCTTTGAAGAAACAATTGGCGAATAGTTCTACTGAAGTTAAGACACAACCTGCAGTAACAGTAGCACCAACTAGTCAGTTTAGTAGTCATCAGACGGCGACAAATCTTGATATTCTCAAGCGTATTAGCCGTTTAGAAAAAGAAGTTTTCGGCAAACAGATTGTAGAATAAAATAATGTGCAATTTTTGGATAATCGCATGGTAAATGAGTTGCCATGAGGAAAGTCCATGCTAGCACTGGCTGTGATGCCGGTAGTGTTTGTGCTAGGCGAACCAATAAGCCTAGGGACTTGTCCTTGAGATGAGTTACGGCGGATAAAATGGCTAAGTCTTTGATATGCCAGAGTCATCCTGAAAGTGCCACAGTGACGTAGTTTTCATGGAAACGTGAAAAATGGAACGCGGTAAACCCCTCAAGCTAGCAACCCAAACTTTGGTCGGGGCATGAAATAGCTGGAATCCGAACAGACTATTTTGACTGCAAGTTTATCCTTGTAGTAGACAGATGATTATCAAGGGAGGCAAGGCCTAGTTGCCTCCTGAACAAAACATGGCTTATAGAAAATTGCATAATAGGTGAGCTAGCACTTGCTAGCTTTTATTGTAGATTATGAAAGAAGATATGAAAACATCATTTAAATTAGTGGCCACAGCTGCAGCAGGTTTAGAGGCTGTTGTTGGCCGTGAAATTCGAGCGTTAGGCATTGATTGTCAGGTAGAAAATGGGAAAGTCTTGTTCCAAGGTGATTTGGAAACGATTATCAAAACAAATTTATGGTTAAGAGCAGCTGATCGCATCAAGATTATCGTTGGTCAATTTCCAGCGCGTACCTTTGAGGAACTGTTTCAAGGGGTTTTGGCATTAGATTGGGAAAATTATCTGCCTTTGGGAGCGAAGTTTCCGATTAGTAAGGCAAAATGTGTGCGTTCTAAATTGCACAATGAACCAAGTGTTCAAGCCATTACCAAAAAAGCAGTGGTTAAAAAATTACAAAAACACTACCATCGTCCTGAAGGAGTACCTTTACAGGAGATTGGTGCAGAGTTTAAGATTGAAGTGTCGATTCTGAAAGACCAGGCAACCGTAATGATTGACACTAGTGGTGATAGTTTGTTCAAACGGGGCTATCGAACGGAAAAAGGTGGTGCGCCGATCAAGGAAAATATGGCGGCGGCAATCTTACAACTATCTAATTGGTTTCCAGATAAGCCTTTGATTGATCCGACTTGTGGTTCTGGTACTTTCTGTATTGAGGCAGCGATGATGGCCATGAATATTGCACCAGGCTTTAATCGCCAGTTTGCTTTTGAAAAATGGGACTGGGTAGATAAGAAACTGGTACAAGAGGTTCGTGATCAGGCTGAGAATGAAGCTAAATATGATCTTGTTTTAGATATTTCTGGTTTTGATATTGATGCCAGAATGATTGAAATCGCAAAAAGAAATGCAGAAGAAGTGGGTTTGGCAGATGCCATTACCTTTAAGCAAATGCGATTGCAGGATTTACGAACAGAGAAAATCAATGGGGTTATTATCTCTAATCCCCCTTATGGTGAACGTTTGCTCAAGAGTGAGGAAGTTGATGACCTCTATGCTGATATGGGACGTGTGTTTGCTCCACTCAAAACATGGAGTAAGTTTATTTTGACTAGTGATGAAGCTTTTGAACAAAAATATGGTACGCCAGCTGATAAGAAGCGAAAACTCTATAACGGTACTTTAAAAGTTGATTTGTATCAATACTTTGGTCAACGTGTTAAACGATCAGAAATGAAGCAGTAAGAAAGGAAGTATGATGACAAAAAATAAGAAAAATATGTTTAAAAATAAGGACGGTTTGGATTTAAATCGTGTAAAAGATTTAACGGTAGAAGAAACGATTCGTAAGGAATCTGAAATCAAGGCAGGTATTACAGATACTGATGGTATTTTAGACAAATATATTAAACAAAACCGTGAAAAAGTTGAATCAAAGAAATTTGATAAGATTGATTTAGAGTCATTGGATACAGGTGTTTTAGATAATTTTATCAAACAACAACGTGAAGAATTGGCTCAAGCTGGCTTGATTGAAGATACCGTTGTCGCTGATACAGTAGATACGGTTGAGGAGGTGGCCTTGACTGATTCTGTTACACCAACACCAGTTTCAACGAAAAGCTCAATTTTTGATGAAGTGGAATTGACCGAGACATCTGCTCCTATGACTAAGGAAGTTGATGATTTTGTTTTAGGTGACGCAGATGATGTGCAACCAGTTTACAAAAACAAAAAATGGATTATTGGTGGTCTAGCAGCTTTGGTACTTGGTATTTTTGGGGCAGGTTATGGCCTTAATCAATTAAGTAAACAAGCCACTTCGGTTACCTCGACAAGTAGTAGTTCAACTAGTTCTTCGTCGTCATCTAACCAAAGCAGTACAGATACGGCGACTGCAAAAGCTGATTATAATAGCTTTACGGAGCTATATGGAACATTTTTCGCAGATAGCGAAAAGACCAAGTTGAAAAATAGCGAATTTGCTAATTTACCCAACTTAGAAACAGCTCTTAATAAGCTCAAAGGAACTAGCTATTATGACAAGGCTAAGGCAGATTATGATAAATTGAGCAAATCAATCGCAGCAGTTCAAGCTATTAACAGTAAATTTGAAACAGACGCGATTGTAGATGGTGAAAAAGTGGCAACTAGCTTGAAAGCAGATGCTAATCTTGATGATTTATCAAGTGATGTCTTAAATACAGGTAACGCCTCGCTTGATACACTGTTGCAATCAGTCGTTTCAGAAGCAAGAACCAATGCAGGAATTGTGTCAGCCTCTGTTAACACAGATACAGAAACGGCTACAAGTGGTGATGCGGCAATGACTGATCAAGCGACAACTGAACAAACTACTGTTGCTGCAGACCAAGTTGCGACAACGCAAACTCCTGCAACTGAAAATACAGCAACAACTTCAGAGCAAACCACAACAGCTCAAGCTGGTGTGACAACAGACGCAGCAACCAGTGCAGCGACAACGAGCGTGATTGGGTCAGATTCGTCTGTACTTCAACGTAACTTGACTCGTGTGCCGTATAATGATACAGCTATTGCGGATACTAACAATCCAGCATGGGCCTTTAATCCAGGTGTTTTGGAAAATATCATCAACATTTCACGAGCTCGCGGTTACTTTACAGATAACAACTACTATGTTGAACCGGTTAATATTATTAACGGTAATGGCTATTACAACATGTTCAAATCTGACGGAACTTATCTCTTCTCAATCAATGCCAAGACAGGTTACTTTGTTGGAAATGCCCCAGGTAATGCTGATAACTTAGACTATTAAAAAAGAAGCCTATTGGCTTCTTTTTTAAATCACTCGACGTTCAAAGGGGTCAGTCGAGATGCCTTGTTCAAGAATCAATTTCGCCCATTCTTTTGCAGAAAATAGGCTGTGGTCTTTGTAGTTACCACAAGATTCAATGGTTGTACCAGGGACATCTTCCCAGCTAGTCACTTGAGCGATTTCTTCTAGTGATTCTTTAATGACTTTGGCGATGGTGTCTGAACTATGACGTCCCCACATAATTAAGTGGAATCCAGTACGGCATCCAAAAGGTGAACAGTCAATCATGCCATCAATGCGTTGACGAATCAGCTTAGCAAGCAGATGTTCAATGGTATGAAGGCCACTGGTTGGCATGGCATCTTGGTTGGGTTGAACTAAACGAATATCAAAGTTGGTGATGACATCTCCAACAGGGCCACTTTCTTCAGAAATCAAGCGAACATAGGGGGCTTTAACAGCCGTGTGATCTAATTCAAAACTTTCTACAATAACTTCTTTTGTCATGAGAACTCCTTATTTTATTTTACCTTATCATAACATAAAGTTGGTCAGTCAATCTAGTTTTAGATTGAGAAAAAAGTTAAATTGTGTTAGAATGTAATTTGGCTTATGCCAAAAAATAAATTGAGGTAAAAAACATGTTACAACTAATTTTAGGCCTTGTTTCTTCCCTCATTGGTTTGTTGATTGGTTATGTAGTGATTTCGGCTAAGATGAAAACGGCCAAAGAAACTGCAGAACTGACTCTTTTGAATGCAGAACAAGATGCAGTGAATCTGAGAGGTTTAGCAGAAGCAGAGGCTGACCAGATTAGACAAGCTGCCCAGCGTGATGGTAATGCTCAACGAAAAGAATTACTCATCGAAGCACGAGAAGAGGCTAGACGTTATCGTGAAGCCATTGACCAAGAATTTAAGACTGAGCGACAGGAGTTGAAGCAGATGGATAACCGTCTGACTCAGCGTGCCAGCTCACTTGACCGTAAGGATGAAAACTTGGCCAATAAAGAAAGACTTTTGGAACAAAAGGAACAAAGTCTGTCTGATAGGTCTAGGCATATTGATGAGCGTGAAGAAGAAGTTGCTCAATTGGAGTCGCAAAAATCAGAAGAATTGCAACGTGTGGCTCACATGTCTATCGCTGAAGCACGAGAGATTATTTTGACAGAAACAGAAAATAATCTCACTCAGGATATTGCCAATCGTATTAAGGCGGCTGAACAGGAAGTTAAGGATCGAGCTGATAAGACAGCTAAGGAACTACTCTCTCAAGCCATGCAACGTTTGGCGGGGGACTATGTGACTGAACAGACGATTACGACGGTTCATCTGCCTGATGATAGCATGAAGGGACGTATTATTGGTCGAGAAGGCCGTAATATTCGTACTTTGGAGAGTTTGACGGGAATTGATATTATCATTGATGACACACCAGAAGTGGTCATGTTATCTGGATTTGATCCGATTCGCCGTGAAATTGCTCGGCTAACTTTAGAAGCTTTGATTAAAGACGGTCGTATCCATCCAGCTCGTATTGAAGAGTTGGTGGAGAAAAATCGTCTGGAACTTGATCAACGTATTCGTGAGTATGGTGAAGCAGCAGCTTATGAAATTGGCGCACTTAATCTTCATCCAGATTTGATTAAGATTATGGGCCGTTTGCATTTTAGAACTAGCTATGGGCAAAATGTTCTTCGTCACTCGGTTGAAGTTGGTAAGCTAGCAGGTATTTTAGCAGGTGAGTTAGGTGAAAATGTTGCCCTAGCTCGTCGTGCAGGTTTCTTGCATGATATGGGCAAGGCCATTGACAAGGAAGTCGAAGGTAGCCATGTTGAGATTGGCACGGAATTTGCACGTAAATACAAGGAACATCCTGTGATTGTCAATACCATCGCGAGTCATCATGGCGATGTGGAAGCAGAAAGCGTCATTGCGGTCTTAGTAGCGGCAGCAGATGCTCTAAGTTCAGCTCGACCAGGTGCTCGTAATGAGTCTATCGAAAACTACATCAAGCGTCTGCGTGATTTGGAAGACATTGCGACTAACTTCAAGGGAGTTAAGCAAAGTTATGCCCTCCAGGCAGGTCGTGAGATTCGAATTATGGTTGAACCAGAACGTGTATCGGATAAACAAGTCACCATCTTAGCCCATCAGGTGCGTAAGAAGATTGAAAATGAACTGAATTACCCAGGTAATATTAAGGTAACAGTCATTCGTGAATTGCGAGCAGTAGATTATGCCAAATAAAAGAAGCTGAGATTTTCTCAGTTTCTTTTTTAATAAAAAACTGCTTGGTGAAAGCTAGACTTTTCTTGATATTGTCTTGAAAAAATACTTAGATTTTGTTAAACTGTTAAGTGAGAACAAACAAGGAGTGTAAGATGTCTGAACGTGGGCTGTTAGTTGTTTTCTCGGGACCTTCGGGTGTCGGTAAAGGGACAGTGAGGCAAGAAATTTTTTCAACCCCAGATCATAAATTTGAGTATTCGGTATCAATGACCACCCGTCCGCAACGTCCAGGTGAGGTTGATGGCGTTGATTATTTTTTCCGTAGTCGTGAAGAATTTGAAGAGCTAATTCGTCAGGGGCAAATGCTGGAATATGCAGAGTATGTCGGTAACTACTATGGAACACCATTGACCTATGTTAATGAAACTTTGGATAAGGGCATTGATGTTTTTTTAGAAATCGAGGTACAAGGTGCCTTGCAGGTCAAAAAGAAAGTTCCAGATGGAGTCTTTATTTTCCTAACGCCACCAGACTTAGAGGAGTTGCAAAACCGTTTGGTTGGTCGAGGGACAGACAGTCAAGAAGTGATTGCTCAACGAATCGAGCGAGCTAAGGAAGAAATCGCTTTGATGCGAGAATATGACTATGTGGTTGTTAATGATGAAGTGTCACTAGCTGCTGAAAGAGTCAAACGTATTATTGAAACGGAGCATTTTCGTGTCGAGCGTGTGATTGGTCATTACGATCAAATCATTAAAGCGACAACAGCCAAGAGATAAAGTTAGAAAGAGTAAATCTTATGATGTTAAAACCGTCGATTGATACCTTATTGGATAAGGTACCGTCAAAGTATTCGTTAGTCATGTTGCAAGCTAAACGAGCTCATGAATTAGAGGCTGGAGCTGAGGCAACAATGACATTCACCTCAGTTAAGTCAACCTTGCAAGCCTTGGAAGAAATTGAGGCAGGTTTGGTCACTGTGCACCCCAATCCAGAAGAAAAACGTGCACAAGCACTTTTGAAAAAAGAACAAGAACGTCTTTTCCGTGAAGCTGAAGAGCAACGGATTAAAGAGCAAATTGCTAAAGAAAAAGAAGAAGAAGGTGGAAAAATCTAAGATTTTAATCTTAGATTTTTCATTATATAGGGAGGATAAATGAAAGTTGCCCAAGTTATTGTGGATATTCCCTTGATGCAGACGGATAGACCCTATTCTTATTTGATTCCAGATGAGCTTTTGTCCAATATTGAGTTGGGGAGCCGAGTGCATGTCCCATTTGGTCGTGGCAATCGTTTGCTACAGGGGTTTGTGGTTGATATTACAGAGAATCAGTCATCTCAAGACTTAAAAGCAATTGTGGCTGTCCTTGATTTTTGGCCAGTATTGACAAGTGAACAGCTGTATTTGGCTAATCAGCTGCGTCATTCAGTCTTTTCTTATAAAATTTCGATTTTGAAAGCCATGCTGCCCAATCTTTTGAATTCTAATTATGACCGATTGTTGCAACCGACAGACCAGTTACTACCAGAAGATAGGCAGGCTATTTTTGGTGATAAGACTGAAATACCTTGGTCCAAGGTAAATCCTGTTTTACAGACTAAGGTCAATCAATTGGTTAAGCAAGGTCAAATCATCACTTCCTATCAGGCAAAAGATAGAAAAACCTTGAAAATAGAACGTTATTACCGAGTTAAATTAGACCATTTACTTGACTTGGAAATTTCTAAACGGGCTAAGAAACGCTTGGAATTGCGTGATTATCTAACAACTCATTCAGATGGTTTACTTAAATCTCTTTATCATGATTTTTCTCGAGATCAGGTGGGCTATTTTATTGATAAGGGTGCTTTGGAGATTTCAGAAAAAGAAGTTAGTCGTAGTCAATTCTATTTTGAGCAAGTTGAATCGTCAAGACCCCTTCAACTGAATGTGGAACAACAGAAGGCTTTTGAACGAATTGTCGCTAAAATAGGTCAAACCGTGCAGACGCCAGTTTTATTACAAGGCATTACTGGCAGTGGTAAAACGGAAGTTTATTTGCAGGTGATTGCTGAGGTCTTAAAAGCATCTAAAACAGCGATTGTCTTGGTTCCTGAGATTTCCTTGACTCCTCAAATGACCAGTCGGTTCATTTCACGATTTGGTCAGCAGGTCGCTATTTTACATTCAGCCTTATCAGACGGCGAAAAATTTGACGAATGGCGAAAGATAAAAACAGGTCAAGCCAAAGTGGTTGTGGGAGCTCGTTCAGCCATTTTTGCGCCTTTGGATAATATTGGTGCGATCATTATTGATGAAGAACATGAAGCCAGTTATAAACAAGAATCCAATCCTCGTTATCATGCGAGAGATGTGGCTCTTTTGCGAGCCAAATATCATCAAGCGGTATTGGTTTTGGGTTCGGCAACGCCTAGTTTAGAAAGTCGAGCCAGAGCCAGTCGTGATGTCTATGATTTGGTCTATCTTAAAGAACGAGCCAATCCTAAGGCTAGTTTGCCTACCGTTCAAATCGTGGACTTTCGTGACTATCTTGGTCAACAAGAAATGGCTAATGTCACCCCTCTTTTGCTAGATAAGATTAAAGAGCGGCTGGCTAAAAATGAACAGGTGGTTTTACTACTCAACCGTCGAGGTTATTCTAGTTTTGTCATGTGTCGTGAATGTGGTCAAGTAGAAAATTGTTCTAATTGCGATTTATCGCTTACCTTGCACATGGACACGAGATCTTTAAAATGCCATTATTGTGGCTGGCAGAAAGGCATTCCTAAAACATGTCGTCATTGTGGCAGTAGCCATATTCGTTACTATGGCAGTGGGACTCAAAAAGCCTACGATGAATTGCAACAGTTGCTACCGACAGCCAAGATTTTACGCATGGATGTTGATACAACTAAGAAAAAAGGAGACCATCAACGTATTTTACAGGCCTTTGGAGAACATAAGGCAGATATTCTTTTGGGGACACAAATGATTGCCAAGGGGTTAGATTTTGCTAATGTGACTCTAGTTGGTGTGCTCAATGCTGATACAGCCATCAATTTACCAGACTTTCGAGCGGCTGAGCGCACCTTTCAACTCTTGACCCAAGTAGCTGGTCGAGCTGGTAGGGCAGAGAAAAAAGGGGAGGTCCTTATTCAGACCTATAATCCTAAGAATTTTGCTATTCAATTTGCCAAAAATCAAGATTATGAAGGGTTTTACGCCTATGAAATGCAAAACAGAAAACAGCTAAGCTATCCTCCTTATTACTATACAGTGGTGCTAAATATTTCTCATAAAACAGAAGAAGTCGCTATTGAAAAGTCTTACGAAGTCCTAAGCTATCTTAAAAATGTTCTATCTGATCAAGTTCGATTTTTGGGCCCTACCCCAAAAGCAGTGGCTCGAACCCACAATCTTTATCATTATCAAATTTTGATCAAATATCGTTTTGAATCTAAGTTGGAAGAAGCTCTGAACCATATTTTAGCCTTAACGCAGTTACCAGAAAATCGCGAGTTGCGTCTAGTGATTGATAGTGAACCCCAACAGTTACTATAATCATCTTTTAGGTGCTAATTTTTAAAAATTATGCTAAAATGAGTAGATATTATAATAGCTAATTTAGTAAGATAAGGAGTAGGAATGACCAAACTAATCTTTATGGGAACCCCAACATTTTCTGCCACGGTTTTAGAAGGTCTTTTAGCTGATGACCGTTACCAAGTGCTTGCTGTTGTAACGCAGCCGGATCGCCTAGTCGGGCGTAAAAAGGAATTAAAAGAAACGCCAGTTAAAGAAGTGGCACGTCGTTATGATTTGCCGTGCTATCAGCCTGAAAAATTATCGGGTAGTAAAGAGATGGCTGATTTGATGAATTTGGGAGCAGATGGGATTATAACGGCTGCTTTTGGTCAGTTTTTACCTGAAAAATTGTTGCAGTCGGTAAGTTTTTCTGTCAATGTTCATGCGTCGCTGCTACCCAAGTACCGTGGTGGCGCACCGATTCATTATGCCCTTATCAATGGTGAAAAAGAAGTTGGGATCACCATTATGGAAATGGTCAAAAAGATGGATGCAGGTGACATGATTTCTAAAGCTAGTATTCCCATTTTAGATGAGGATAATGTGGGCACGCTTTTTGACAAGCTAGCTGTGGTTGGTCGTGACTTACTCTTGAAAACCTTACCCGCATATCTTTCTGGTGACTTAAAACCAGAACCTCAAGATGAGAGTCAAGTGTCCTTTGCTCCTAATATCAAACCTGAAGAAGAAATCTTGGATTGGAATAAGCCCGCAAGGAACTTGTTTAATCAAGTACGAGGGATGAATCCTTGGCCAGTCGCCCATACTTTCTTGGCCGGTCAACGCTTCAAAATTCATCAAGTAACAGTGGTTGACGGTCGAGGTCAGCCTGGGCAAATTATTGAAAAAACCAAAAAGAGTTTAGTGGTGGCAACTGGTCAAGGGGCGATTTCCTTAGTGACAGTTCAACCAGCAGGCAAGCCTAAGATGTTGATTAGTGATTTTCTCAATGGGCTTGGTCGAGATTTGAAGGTAGGAGATTACTTTGGTAAATAAGTGGCGAACCAGTGCGCGTGGGCTAGCTCTGATTATTTTACAAGAGATTTTAAGACAGGATGCTTACACGAATCTCGCTCTTAACAAGCATTTAGCTAATAGCCAGCTATCCTCACAGGATAAGAGTCTAGTTACAGAACTTGTTTATGGGACAGTGGCTCGTAAAATCACTTTAGAATGGTATTTGTCGCATTATTTGGCAGACCGTAATCAACTAGAAGATTGGGTTTATGACTTGCTTTTGCTGAGTAGCTATCAGTTGATTTATTTAGATAAACTGCCAGCTCATGCTATTGTCAATGAAGCCGTTGAGTTGGCTAAAGCTAAGTCAAGCCATCAAGGTGCGGACAAACTTATCAATGCGGTTTTACGGCGAATGAGTCAAGAAGAATTACCAAATCCCAAGGCGATTAAACGCGTCAATAAACGTTATTCAATTGTCTATTCCTTGCCAGTTTGGTTGGTGTCTAAGCTAATTGAACAATTTGGTCAAATTAGAGCAGAAGCTATTTTTGAGAGTTTATTGCTTAGAAGTAAGGCGAGTGTACGAGTGACCAATCCAACCAATTTAGCCAGATTGGCTCAAGAATTTGAAGCAAAAGTGTCTGTACTGTCAGAAGTAGGGCTAGTCAAGACCACTGGTTATTTTGCAGGGACAGAAGCGTTTCAAAAAGGGGAGTTGACGATTCAAGATGAGTCGAGTCAATTGGTTGCTCCAACCTTAGCCTTGCAAGGTCACGAAACAGTTCTTGACGCTTGTAGTGCCCCAGGTGGTAAGACCACGCATTTAGCGAGCTATCTTACAACAGGACAGGTGATAGCATTGGATTTGTATGACCACAAACTAGCTCTAGTAAAAGACAATGCCAAGCGTCTAGGGCTTTCAGATAAGATAGTCACCAAACGCTTAGACGCCACTCAGGTGCATCAGGTGTTTGCGCCAGATACTTTTGATAAAATTTTAGTGGATGCCCCTTGTTCAGGGATTGGTCTATTGCGTCGTAAGCCAGATATTAAATATAATAAATCGCTACAAGATTTTGCAAGTTTACAAGAAATTCAGCTCGCCATTTTAGATAGTGTTAGTCAGGTACTAAAAAAAGGTGGCTTATTGACTTATAGTACTTGTACGATTTTTAAGGAAGAAAACCAAGACGTTTTAAGACAGTTTTTGGCTAGCCATCCTAATTTTGAACAGGTGGTATTAAGTCATCCCCAAACAAATATTGAACAGGATGGTTGTTTGGTTATCACACCTGAACTATACCAAACAGATGGATTTTTTATAGGTCAGCTAAGACGAAAGTCATAGAATGAAAGGAGACTGACTCGGTCAGGAGAAAACACATGAAATTAGCACTTTTAACAGATATTGGCCAGAAACGGTCAAGTAATCAAGACTATATCAATAAATACGATAATAAAGCAGGTATCACCCTATTATTATTAGCTGATGGTATGGGTGGACATCGAGCTGGTAATATTGCCAGTGAAATGACTGTGACAGACTTGGGTCGAGAGTGGGTTAATACAGATCTGACAGATGTCAGTCAAATTCGTGACTGGCTCAATGATGTTGTTGAAAAAGAGAACCAGAAGATCTATGACTTGGGTCAGCATGATAACTATAAAGGAATGGGAACAACCATTGAAGCACTTGCTATTGTTGATAATAGTATCGTTTATGCTCACTTAGGAGATTCACGAATTGGCTTGGTTCGTCAACAAACCTACACACTCTTGACTAGTGATCATTCTTTGGTGAATGAACTGGTTAAAGCTGGTCAAATCACTCCTGAAGAAGCCGCTAATCATCCACAAAAAAATATTATTACCCAATCTATTGGGCAACATAAACCTGTTGAGTTGGAATTAGGTATGCAAACTTTGGAACCAGGTGATTATTTGGTTGTTAATAGTGATGGCTTGACCAATATGATTTCAGAACAAAACATTATTGATGTTCTTGAACAGGATATGGATTTGCAAAATAAGGCTAAATTATTAGTGTCTTTAGCTAATGAAGCAGGTGGACTTGATAATATTACAGTAGCCTTATTGCACCTAGAAAGTGAGGAAGGGTAATGATACAGATTGGCAAATTATTTGCTGGTCGTTATCGTATCCTAAAATCAATCGGACGTGGTGGTATGGCGGATGTTTATCTAGCCAAGGATCTGATTTTAGATAATGAAAGAGTAGCCATCAAGGTACTTAGAACCAATTATCAAACTGATCAGGTGGCGATTGCACGTTTTCAACGTGAGGCGCGTGCCATGGCAGAACTTAGCCACCCTAATATTGTTGCGATTCGAGATATTGGAGAAGAGGACGGTCAGCAATTCTTAGCAATGGAATATGTTGACGGTGCAGACTTGAAAAAGTATATTTCAGAGTATGCTCCCCTTTCTAATCAAGAAGTGGTGCGAATCATGAAAGAAGTCCTATCAGCGATGACTAGGGCACATGAACAAGGTATTGTACACCGTGATCTTAAACCACAAAATATTTTATTGACCAAGGATGGTACGGTTAAGGTGACAGATTTTGGTATTGCTGTTGCCTTTGCTGAAACCAGCCTAACTCAGACCAATTCAATGCTAGGTAGTGTTCACTACTTGTCACCTGAACAAGCTAGAGGATCTAAAGCGACCATTCAAAGCGACATTTACGCTATGGGGATAATGCTTTTTGAAATGTTAACAGGGCAGATTCCTTATGATGGTGATAGTGCAGTGGCCATTGCTCTTAAGCATTTCCAAAACCCCTTGCCTTCTATTATTGAGCGTAACGCTCAGGTTCCTCAAGCCTTGGAAAATGTGGTCATTCGAGCGACTGCCAAGAAAAAGGAAAATCGTTACCGTTCAACTGATGAGATGAGTAAAGATTTGGAAACGGTTCTTAATACGCAGCGCTTGCGTGAAAAGAAGTTGATGTTTAATGATGATGCCACAACTAATAAAATCAAACCTCAACTTGAGAATAGCACAGCTAAATCAACCACAGAGCAGTTATTAAAGCAACCCAAAAAGATGGCATTTAGTTCAAAACTAGCACCGAAGTCAGTGCCAGTTAAGAAAAAAAACACTAATAAAAAACGAAAGCTACTTCCAGCAACCCTCAAGATTTTGTTTGCCTGCTTTGCCTTATTAACGCTATTGCTTGCTTTTTTCCTATTAACTCGACCACAAACGATAGCCGTTCCTAATTTAGCTGAACAGGATTTGGCGACAGCTAAAAAGGCCTTGGCAGATACAGGCTTGACCTTGGGAAATGTCTATGAAGAAGAAAATGAAAAAGTTGCTTCTGGACAAGTCATTCGAACCAATCCAGTAGCAGGGACAGAGCGTCGTGAAGGGGCAAAGATAGACCTTTATCTTTCAACTGGTTCAGCCAAACCTTCAGAGGATACGTTTACCATGCCTGATTATTTTGAGATGGATTACCAAACAGCTGTCAGTGATTTGGTTGCGAATTATAATGTTTTGGAATCTCAAATTGAAGTTAAGTATCAGGTTAACGAGGAGTATTTAGCAGGAACAGTTCTTTCACAAACTCCTAAAGCAGGCAGTCAATTCGACCCACAATCAAAGAAAAAGATTGTTTTTCAAGTAGCAACGAGTGAAGAAGTGATGATGCCAAGTTTAGTTGGGCTTAGTTATGAAGAAGCCCTAAATCAATTGACAGATTTGGGAATCTCAACATCATCTATTACCGCCTATACAGCTGATGGCAGTCAAGTGGTAACCTCGCCAAACGCAGCCACGCTTGTACTTGCCCAATCACCTTACTATGGTGACACGATTAGTCTGTCTAATTCAGATGGTATCAGCCTTTATTTAGAAGTGCTAGAAGTTTCTTCACCAAGCTCAAGCGTTAGTCGTAACACAACGACAACGACTGTTTCTGAATCGACAAGTAGTAGTCGTTCCAGTGGCACAATTGATTCAACTTCATCGACATCAACCAGTCTGGATAAAGAAAGTTCTTCTAGTCAGATTGAATCAGAAACGGAATCAAGCAGTTTGGGAGAATAATAAAAAACTGAGTCTAGACTCAGTTTTTTATTTGTAGCAATGAAAGGGAAATGAATTTTTTTTATTTTTTTGATAAAATAGCAAGAAGTAGGAGGACAGCCTGGTGAAAAAATTTCAATTGTTTTTAGTCGTTGAGAGTTTACTCTTAACCATGGCTTTTTTAACCATTTTGGCCAGTGATTTCTCAGCAGCAGTCTGTATTTTGGTCATGGTTCTCTTAGTCTTGCGTTTTTATAATTTGGGAAGTCGTAGCAATTTTCTATTGACCGCTGGTCTTTTATTGCTTTTTTTGATTTTTATGCTCAATCCCTATGTGATTGCCGCCATTCTTTTTGCGGTTGCCTATATCTTAATCAATCATTTTTCTCAAGTGAAGCAAAATAACCGCAGGGCCCTGATTCAGTTTGAAAAAGACGAACTAGATGTTAGACCAAAACGTAACAAGTGGATTGGTAGTAAACAACATTTAATAAGTGATGATTATTGTTTTGATGACATCAATATCATCAGGGTGACAGGAAGTGACATTATTGACCTTTCTCAAGTTATTGTGAAAGGCAAGGATAATGTCATTGTCATTCGTAAGGTTTATGGTCCTACCCAAATTCTTGTCCCCCTTGATGTAACGGTCAAATTAGATGTCAGTGCGGTATATGGCAATGTGACGTATTTTGATTTTCCAGCTTATGATTTGCGTAATGAAAGTATCAAATTAAGTCAGCCAGCCGATCAAGATTTACTCAAATCAGTCAAGTTGATTGTCAGTGTGATTGCTGGTTCAGTTGAGGTGAAACGCCTGTGAGAAAATCTTATTTAGTACTATTGTTCATCTACTCCTCGCTAGCCATCTTTTCTATGGTTTTTACCATTATTACCAGCTTGGAATTAGATGTTTTTCAGCTCATCAACAATACCTGGATTTTAGAACGCTTTTTGTTTTCAATCACCCTGTTAATTTTCTCCTTGTTAATTTTATTGGTCTTGCTTTGGGTCATCATGGATGACAGTAGTAAGCGTCACCTCAACCATAATTTACGACGAATTTTAAATAACCAAGCCATTCCTCAACAAATTGATAGCGAAACAGGTCGTAATCTCATGCGTCTGTCAACCAAGGTTAATCGTTTAACCACGAGTTTACAAAATACTGAAAATGCCCGTATCTTGAACAGTCAGGAAATTGTCAAACAAGAACGACGACGAATTGCAAGAGACCTTCATGATACAGTGAGTCAGGAACTCTTTGCGTCTTCCATGATGATTTCAGGTCTTTCTCAGAGTTTAGATGGTTTAGAAACAGACCAACTCAAAACTCAATTGCTTGCTGTGGAAGAGATACTTGGTAAGGCTCAAAATGACTTGAGAGTGATGTTGCTGCATCTCAGACCAACTGAGCTAGAAGATAGAACTCTGGAACAAGGTTTGGCCATGATTTTACGCGAACTAACAGATAAGAGCAATATTGAGGTTACTTATCATAAATCAATCGGTAAACTTCCTAAAGTGATTGAAGATAACCTTTTTCGGATTGCTCAGGAATTTATCAGTAATACCTTAAAGCATGCTCAAGCGACTCGTTTAGAAGTTTATTTACAAGAAAAAGAAACAGAAGTTGAGTTGAAAATGGTGGATAATGGCCGTGGTTTTGATCTCAATGTTGCTCGTGAATTAAGCTATGGGTTGACCAATATACAAGAACGAGTTGACGATCTCGCAGGCACGATGACTTTTTTAACCAGTCTTGGTAACGGGGTGTCTATGGATATTCATGTGCCGATAGTGAAAGGGAAAGAAGATGGAAAAAATTAACGTGATTTTGATTGACGATCATGAAATGGTGCGTCTAGGACTGAAAAGTTTTCTCAATTTACAAGCAGATGTGGAAGTCATCGCTGAAGCCTCAGATGGTAAGACAGGTGTGAAACTCGCCTTAGAATTAAAACCAGATGTGGTGGTTATGGATTTGGTTATGCCAGAAATGGATGGTGTCGAAGCCACCTTAACCCTCTTAAAACAATGGAAGACAGCTAAAATCTTAGTCTTGACTTCTTATTTGGATAATGAAAAAATTTACCCCGTCATTGAGGCTGGAGCTAAAGGTTACATGCTCAAAACCTCTAGTGCAGCAGAGATTCTCCACAGTATTCGTAAAGTAGCCCAAGGCGAGCTAGCCATTGAAACAGAAGTCGATAAGAAAATCAAGTACCATGATGAACATCCTGATTTACATGATGAGTTGACAGCGCGTGAACGTGATGTTTTGAAACTCTTGACCAAGGGGTATGACAATCAAACCATTGCTGATGAACTCTTTATTTCCTTGAAAACGGTTAAGACCCATGTATCAAACATCTTAGCCAAATTGGAAGTAGAAGATCGCACGCAGGCAGTCGTTTATGCTTTTCGTCATCACTTAGTTGCTCAAGATGATTAAGATGATATAATAGAAGTAGTGAATGGAGAGAACATAAAATGGATATTAAAACAAAATACAAGGCAAAAAAAATCAAAGCAGTCTTTTTTGATATTGACGATACCTTACGAGTTAAGGATACAGGCTATATTCCTGAAAAGATTACCATGGTTTTTGAGCAACTGAAAGCTAAAGGGATTTTGACAGGGATTGCATCAGGACGTAGTATGTATGGTGTTGTTCCAGAAATTCGTGACCTGAAACCAGATTACTTTGTGACCTTAAATGGCGCCTACGTCATCGACAAAAAAGGTAAGGAGATTTTCAATCAACCTTTTAAGAAAGAACAAGTGGCAGCCTTTGTGGCTTGGTGTCAAGAGCTGAATATAGCTTACGGATTTGTTGGAAAAGAAGGACAGCCAGTCGTGTCTGAATCAAGTCCAATCATTGATGAGGCTTTGGTGCCCGTTTATGGTGATTGTCCTGTTCTGCCAGATTTTTATCAGACCAATGCGGTTTATCAGATGTGGACGTTTACAAAAACCAATGCTGACCTTGTGCTACCTGACTGTTTAGCTCAAGACATGCGTTTAGTTCCTTGGCATCCGCATTCTTCTGATTTGGTTCAAACCGGCATGTCCAAAGCACGAGGCTTGGAAGAAGTACTGGCGACAGAAAAGCTGAAAGCAGAGCAAATTTTATTCTTTGGTGATGGTCTGAATGACCTGGAGATGTTTGATGTTGTCGGTCTAAAAATTGCCATGGGCAATGCGGTTGATGCCTTGAAAGCCAAGGCTGATTACGTGACAAAAACAGTGGAAGAAGACGGGATTTATCATGCCTTGGTCGAATTAGGTTTAATTGAAGCCCAACTTAGCTTGCCTCAATTGCATCTAGATCAAGTTCAAGGAAGTCAAGCCATTATTAAAACTAATATGGGCGACTTATCCTTACAATTATTTGATGACTTGGCACCCAAAACAGTTGCCAACTTTCTTGCCTTAGCAAAGGATGGCTATTATGAAGGTGTGATTTTTCATCGAGTAATCAATGATTTTATGATTCAAGGTGGTGATCCAACTGGAACAGGTATGGGTGGCCAGTCGATTTACGGCGATAGTTTTGAAGATGAATTTTCTGAAGAACTCTACAATCTTCGTGGTGCTTTGTCTATGGCAAATGCAGGGCCAAATACTAACGGTAGTCAGTTCTTTATTGTGCAAAATCAGCACTCTCCATATAGTGCCAAGGAATTGCTGAGAGGTGGCTGGCCAAAAGAGATTGCTGAGCGTTATACTAAGGGGGGCACTCCCCATCTAGACCGTCGTCATACCGTTTTTGGTCACTTGTTAGATCAAGCTTCTTATGAGGTTTTGGATAAGATTGCTGCAGTGGAAACGGATTTTGCTGATAAGCCTAAGGAAGACGTCATCATCACAGCTATTGAGGTTATTCAAACATGAAAATTGGAGATAAACTAAACGGTCAGATTGTGGGTATCAAGCCTTATGGTGCTTTTGTTGAGCTGGAAAAAGACAAAATTGGTCTGATTCACATTTCAGAAGTTAAGGCAGGTTATATTGATAATATTTACAAAAATTTAAGTGTCGGTCAAAAAGTGACGGTTCAGATCATTGATTTGGATGAATATAGCCAAAAAATCAGCCTATCCCTGCGTAGTTTGGAAGAAGAGGGTTATATCTCTCAACCCAAACATCGTTTTTCCAATAGCCGTTATAAAATTGGTTTCAAACCTCTAGCTAAAGCCCTGCCCAATTGGATTGATGAAAGTCTGGCATTTTTGAAAAAAGATACCCCAACGAATTAACGATTAGTTAATTCGTTTTTGTTTTCTAAATTATTTAATATAAACAAATAATTTGACAAAATAGAGGGGGGGGGGGGTAAAATTAAGGTGATTGGTATTGTCATTATTGGCTATAAGAATAATACTAATAAGAATTTTCCATTATTTGCAGCCTTAGGAAGTTCTGATGAAAAAGATCGATCAAGCGAAAGAAAAATGAATATTTTAGTAACAGGTGGACTAGGTTATTTAGGTTCACATCTTTGTCTAGCCTTAAAAAACCATAAGTTATTCGTTGTTGACAATGAAAAAAGTCATTCAATCACGGCGGAGCATTTGCAAAATCTTGTACCGTTTACTTATTACAAAAGAGATATTAGAGAACCGTTAGACGATATTTTTCAAAACCATCAAATTGATGTTGTTTTTCATATGGCATCATTAAAATCAATAGGGGACTCAATGGAAGACCAAGATAACTATTACGATAATAATTATACTGGTTCTGTTAATCTGTTGAATACGATGATGACCTATCATTGTGACTATATGATTTTTAGTTCATCAATTTCTGTTTATGGTGAGACGGATATCATTACAAAAGAAACGGATGAGCCTAAACCAAATAATCCATATAGCCAGTATAAATTAGATTTTGAACAGGTGTTACAACACAGCTCGATCAATGCAACAATATTTAGATATACCAATCCAGCAGGCTGTCATCCTTTACTCAATCAAAAAGATCAAAGTCTTTTTTCAAAATTGAATCAAGATGATTTTTTGATGATTTATGGAGGTGATTATGCAACGGAAGACGGAACAGCTATAAGAGATTATATTCATGTTGATGATTTAGTTGAGGCGCATATTAAGGCATTGAATTTAAGAGGGTTTCATCTCTTTAATTTAGGTAGTGGTCAAAGTGTTTCAGTATTAGAGATTGTTAAACAGATAAAAAAACCTTATCAGATAACAAGTCGGCGAGCTGGTGATGTTGCCATATCGCAAACTAATATCGAAAACATTAAAAAGACTTTGAACTGGCACCCCAAAAAGTCAATCAAAGATATTCTTCAATCTTATGAAAATATCAGCAAAAGAGACTAGAAATGACCGCTTAGTCTGATATAGACGATCAATCAAAACATCAAGTTGACCTGAAACATGAGGTACTATACCAAGACTGATTTGCTCAACCACTCAGATGAAACTAAGGAGGTTTTGCAAAGTAAATCTCAAGCCTTGGTTAGTCATCTAACCGTTAGTTACAACATCAATTATCAATTGTGGCCTAATGAATAGTCACCAGATCTTGAAGGGTGTAACAACAAATTTAATAAAAGTATATTTGGAACAAATTTTATGACGGTTTACACTATATTTTATCGTTTTCCTAATACGGTTACTGGTTTTGTCAGTACTTTTCAAACTAGACAAAAGATGTGTAACCGGTTGAAAATTTCACATAAATTGATTTTGTCACAATTGCCTTATAAGCCCAATAAACCCTGGTTTTTACACTTTAAAGGTGTCAACAAATACCATAGTGTGCTCGATAAATCATCCATATCAAGAGATTTTTTATCAGTAAAAAAAGAAGACATTCCTTTTCCAATAAAGGAGTGTTGCGAGATAGATGGGTATGTGTTGTGGGCGGTTGATGATGACGGAGTATTTCACTATTACACTAGTCAAGAACTATATTCTTATAACTTAAGCTCATATACTCTATATGATAAAAACGGTATGATTGAGCAAGGGACAAATGACACCTTGTTAGAGTCTATGGTGGATTATCTAGTTGATAATTGTAACAGTAGTGACGTCATTATTAGTGATGAAGTTATTGGGCAACCTCTAAAAATAAAAAGATTTGTTGTCAATACCAATAAGAAATTTTTCACAGTTCTACACCATAACGTTTTATCTCCCAAGATGAGAGCTAATATTTGTCGATGGTCAAAGATTATCTCGTCATCAGAAGTTCTACAAGAACGACTGGAAAAGGTGGATATTAAAACCACGTTTCTACCCCCCATCACAGTTGATAAGGTTGAGAGAAAAACTTATCAAAACCTTGACAACTTTTGCACGGTTGGCGTGTCAGATGTCAAACGGGTAACAGAACTAATTGATTATTTTGGGCAACAGCTACCAGATAAAACCTTGACAGTATATGGTAATGAAACGATTTATAAACAGTATGACAATGTTGTTTATGCTGGAATTTTAGATCAAGTACCTTACGAAAAACATCAAGCCTACATCTCCAACTCTGAGAGTGAATGCTTTGCAAATTCAGCTATTGAAGCGTCAACTCATGGATTGGTGTTGTTCTTATCAAAGGTCGATTTAGCACATAACTACTATGCCAAAATGGATTCAAACATTGAGGCATTCGAAAAGTTGAGTGAGTTAGAATTCAAAGACTATTATCACTCGTCAACGATAGCTGAACATTATTTAACAGAAAAACATCTAACTGCGTATCAACGCATACTAGGAGGTACTTATGCAAACTAAAGAAATTTTTTCGTTGAGAAAATATAAAAATGGTCGAACAGAATCGGCTAAACTGGGAACGTTAGCTTTCGTTTTGGGAGCAGCAGCTGTGGCAGCTCCGTCTGTATCAGCTGATACGACAATTACAGATACTGTAGATAATGATACAGTGACGTATTCGGCTGTTGTTGAATCAGGAGAGACGGCTCCAGCAGTTTTAGATCACACAGGGGACGCAGAAGGAACAGTTACCTTAGATTATACAGAAACAACTACAATTTCATACGTCAAAGAAGGCACAACGGTAGAATTAGAGCCAAACGTTGAAGTATCATCAAGTGGAACAATTGACGTTGATTATGATAAAGAAGGTATGAATGCTGAAACGGATGGTAAAGCTTACCGTGGTAACGAAACAGTCGTAGCTTCTACTGTAGATGAGCAACGTAAAGAAACCATTGAAACATCTGATAGAACTTATGAATATGTTAGCACAGAAAAGGTTCAAGGTAACAAAGTAACTGAAACGGCATTTAACGATATTAAAGTAAGCACAAGTGTTGAAAATATGCACTTAGCTAACGGTGGAGTAAACTATAATAATGTCAGCGGTAAAACTTACATTGTTGAAGAACTCACTGATGGTCAATATGGCAATGTTGTCGAAACAGACAGTGCTACTGATGATGCGAGTGTTCTTTCTGCTTATCAAAATGGTACGAAAAAAGACCTAAGTGCGATCACATTTACTCCTAATGACAATATTATTGTCGTTGAAAGAGATTTACTAGCAGAGAAATCGGTCGTAGAGGGTGAAGCACTTGACAAAACCTATACCTATCGAGGTTCGACATGGTATATTGGTGGAGACACAACATGGCCGTTTGTGTATGAAAACAGCTTTGGGGAACAGTATTATGCTGACTATGAGGATAGAGTAAGTGACCTTGTAACTACCTATTTCCGTGATAAGAAGTTGACTGAATTACCAAGAAGAGTTGCTTTGGAATACATGGTCAATGGTCGAGTATTTGGTGGATTTGCTAGACCAGAGAATTACCCATTCACGAGCATGACCATGGTCAAAACTGACGAAGGTTTTAGACGAGAAGGTTTTAATGCAGGAGTTTATGATGGCTCTGAATCTGGCAAACAAACTCCTTGGGCTACAAGAGGCGACCAGTTCACAACTTATGCTGAAAATAACGTGACAGATACAGTATTTGATTCAACAACTGATGAAGAGTTCATCGCAAAACTGAATCAAATGTTGCCAGAATTTGATCTATTTAAACAATATGCTTTGGCTTTACCTGAAACATTGACGGCTAAACAAGTTGTAGAACAAATCTCAAAAATAGATTCGGTTGTTCAAGCATACATGAAACAGGAAGCAAAAGTAGAAGCTGAAAAAATACGTCAGACTTACGACGGTCGCTTCACAGCAACAGCTTCAACAAGTGTTGATGGTATCGATGCAACAGAGACGACAACAGCTGAACCACTTAACGAAACTTGGTCAGCTACAGAGAGAGATGTGACTTTTACTGGTAAAGATGCTGATACAACAACCTATACCGGTCGAGAAATCTATGGAGTAGTTCGTGCTTATAAGGTCGTAGATGATACGCCAGCTCGCATCATTCACTACTATAGAGAAGTTGAGCCGGTTGAAAGTCCAGAAGGTGATGTGGTTGAAACAAACGGTCGAGTTCTTGTTCAATACCTAATCGAAGGTACGGAAACACAACTGAAAGATGAAGTTGTGGCAAAAGAGGCAGTCGTTAGTCGTACCCAACATTATGTGACTAAATCTGGTAACGTCTTAGTATCAGAAAGAGACGAAACAACAGCTACTAACGAAACGTATGACACCAAGCCATTCACAGAACAAACCATTACTGCGGATGATGGATTAGTTTATGAATTAGTTCAAAAACGTTCAGGTGAAGAAACAGGCACGTTGTCAGAAGGAGAATTGGTTGTTATTTATGACTATCGTTTGATGACTGAAGAAACAGCAGATGGCGAGCCAACTGAAGTTACGGGGACAGTGGTTGTTGAGTACTTGATAGAAGGAACAGACACAGTAATCAAGGACGAAGTAGTAGCCAAAGAAGGTGTTGTCAGCCGTACCCAAACGTATGTCACAAAATCAGGAGATGTTGTTCTCTCAAGTCGTGACGAAGTAACACCAACGGAAGAAAACTATGATGTTACAGATTCAGTACCAAGCAGCATTACAGCAGCAGATGGTAAGGTCTATGAACTCGTTCAAAAACGTTCAGGTGAATCAAGTGGTCTTCTTACAGAAGGTGAAACTCGAGTAGTTTATGATTACCGTCTAGTAACGGAAGAAACAGCAGACGGTGAGCCAACTGAAGTTACGGGGACAGTGGTTGTTGAGTACTTGTTAGAAGGAACAGACACAGTAATCAAGGACGAAGTAGTAGCTAAAGAAGGTGTTGTAAGTCGTACCCAAACGTATGTCACGAAATCAGGAGATGTTGTTCTCTCAAGTCGTGATGAAGTAACAACAACTGGTGAGAACTATGATGTTACTGATTCAGTACCAAGCCGTATCACAGCAGCAGACGGTAAAGTCTATGAACTTGTTCAAAAACGTTCAGGTGAATCAAGTGGTCTTCTTACAGAAGGTGAAACTCGAGTAGTTTATGATTACCGTCTAGTAACGGAAGAAACAGCAGACGGTGAGCCAACTGAAGTTACGGGAACAGTGGTTGTTGAGTACTTGTTAGAAGGAACAGACACAGCAATCAAGAACGAAATAGTAGCCAAAGAAGGTGTTGTAAGCCGTACCCAAACGTATGTCACAAAATCAGGAGATGTTGTTCTCTCAAGTCGTGATGAAGTAACAACAACTGGTGAGAACTATGATGTTACCGATTCAGTACCAAGCAGCATTACAGCAGCAGACGGTAAGGTCTATGAACTTGTTCAAAAACGTTCAGGTGAATCAAGTGGTCTTCTTACAGAAGGTGAAACTCGAGTAGTTTATGACTACCGTCTAGTAACGGAAGAAACAGCAGACGGTGAGCCGACTGAAGTTACGGGAACAGTGGTTGTTGAGTACTTGTTAGAAGGAACAGACACATCAATCAAGGACGACTTAGTAGCCAAAGAAGGTGTTGTCAGCCGTACCCAAACGTATGTCACAAAATCAGGAGATGTTGTTCTCTCAAGTCGTGACGAAGTAACACTAACAGAAGAAAACTATGATGTTACCGATTCAGTACCAAGCAGCATTACAGCAGCAGACGGTAAGGTCTATGAACTTGTTCAAAAACGTTCAGGTGAATCAAGTGGTCTTCTTACAGAAGGTGAAACTCGAGTAGTTTATGACTACCGT
>NZ_VOHO01000003.1:68997-174639 GCF_007859175.1 Streptococcus sp. sy010
GCTATGATGTTACCGATTCAGTACCAAGCAGCATTACAGCAGCAGACGGTAAGGTCTATGAACTTGTTCAAAAACGTTCAGGTGAATCAAGTGGTCTTCTTACAGAAGGTGAAACTCGAGTAGTTTATGACTATCGTTTGGTACCAGAGCCAACTCCGGAACCAACGCCAGAGCCAACTCCGGAACCAACACCAGAGCCAACTCCGGAACCAACGCCAGAGCCAACTCCGGAACCAACACCAGAGCCAACTCCGGAACCAACGCCAGAGCCAACTCCGGAACCAACACCAGAGCCAACTCCGGAACCAACACCAGAGCCGACTCCGGAACCAACGCCAGAGCCAACTCCGGAACCAACACCAGAGCCGACTCCGGAACCAACACCAGAGCCGACTCCGGAACCAACACCAGAGCCAACTCCGGAACCAACACCAGAGCCGACTCCGGAACCAACGCCAGAGCCAACTCCGGAACCAACACCAGAGCCGACTCCGGAACCAACTCCGGAACCGACACCAGAGCCAACTCCGGAACCAACGCCAGAGCCGACTCCGGAACCAACACCAGAGCCAACTCCGGAACCAACGCCAGAGCCAACTCCGGAACCAACACCAGAGCCAAGCAAATCAACTAAATCAGTTGAAGTTCCGAAGACAAGAACATCGAACTCAAAAACTCCAACAAGTAAAGAAACTCATAATACACAAGTACTACCAAATACAGGTGATACAAGTTCAGTTGCAACAACCTTGATGGGATTGAGTTCAGTGCTAGGATCATTGGGAATGGCTTTACGCAAACGTCGTAAATAACGATTAAAAACGAATTAACAATCTGTTAATTCGTTTTTTTTTGATGAAAAATTTAATTTTTTTCCTTAACCCCCTTGACAAAATGGGGGGGGGGGTGCATGTATAATAGAAATGATAAAAAATAATAAAGGAGATTGATGATGACAAGAGAAGAAAACTTGCCATTTGATAAAGGCTTTTGTCCGACAGGGGTTTATATTACAGCTCCAGATCGATACAGTGTTCATATCGGATTTGCCGAAACATTACCAGTTGACTTAAAAGAAGAACATTATGAGTGGTATAAAGGGAGCTTGGTTTGTCTAGATGGTTTTGACCCTTACGCTTTTCAAAGTCGTGACGAGGTAGATCAACATATTGCAGCAACAGGTGCAAAATTCTGGACGTTTGACACGCTTGAAGATTATCACGCTTATCTCAAAGATGAAGAAGAAAGAGTGAAAAAAGAGCGTAAAATTCTTGAATCAAAATATGGTGTGCCTGTTTCCAAAGTACAGGACAAACATGTAGATTAGAAAAAACACAGAGTGATGATAGCAATTATCATCACTTTTTGTTTTGATTTAGTTGAGAGAAGAACTCAAAATATCCTTAAGATGTTTTTTCTGTGTTAATAGGTACCTCCACCACTCGACGACCAATCTCCTGACTATTCACTTTACCGTGATAAAATTCCGTCAGGCTATCAAGAACATCTTGTATTTTATCCTTATCTAAGTAGAGATGAGTGGTGACATTGACGGAAAAATCTGGATCAAATTCTTGCAGTTCTTGACTTTCTAAAAAGTTGGCAAAGGTCTGATACTGGGGATAGGTCATCTCAATAGCTAACCCTTGTAATTCTTTGACTTCAACCACACCAATTTCTTTGATGGCATGTGCCACACTACCGGCATAAGCCCTAATCAAGCCCCCAGCTCCCAGTTTGATCCCACCAAAATAACGGGTAACAACGGCAACGACATTGGTCAGCCCTTGTTTTTCAAGAACAGTCAGCATGGGAACACCGGCAGTGCCACTTGGCTCACCGTCATCACTAGAACGTTTAATTTCGCTATTTTCCCCAATAATCATGGCAGAGCAGGAGTGGTTGGCCTTGTAGTGTTCCTTTTTGATTTGGCTGATAAACTGACGCCCCTCTTCTTCTGAGTTGATACGTTTCAGATGGCAAATGAAACGTGATTTTTTAATGACTTCTTCACAGATGCTGTCTGCTTTGATTGTTTTGTAATTCTTCATAGGAAAATTTTAACATATTTTACGAATAAATAGACATGAAAGATGTTGCAAATTACTACGGTCGCCTAGTGCCACAAGATGAGCTACCAGTGGAGTTTCTTGGTTTGGCAAAAAGTCTGCCCACTATGTTTAAGCAAAATGGAAAATGGTCGTGTCAACGTTGTCACAGTCGGATTAAAGACAGTTGGAGTTTGCCAGATAAGACCCTTTATTGCAGAGCTTGCCTTGTTTTTGGTCGTCTAGTTAGTGACCAGTTTCTTTATTACCTACCACAAGAGCCGTTTACTAAGGGAGATTTTTTGGTTTGGCAAGGTCAATTAACCCCATATCAAGCTCAGGTATCGGAGGAGCTGCAAAAAGCTATTGATAAAAAAGAAAATATTCTAGTTCATGCAGTGACAGGGGCAGGCAAGACCGAGATGATTTATCGCCCCTTGGCTAGTTTACTCAATCAAGGGAAATCTGTCGCTGTTGTTAGCCCACGGATTGATGTCTGCATTGAGCTTTACCACCGCTTAACACGTGATTTTTCTTGTCCTATTAGCTTACTTCATGGTGAATCAAAAGCCTATGAACGTTCTCCTTTAGTCATCGCAACCATTCATCAACTCTTTAAGTTTTATCAGGCTTTTGACGTGATTATTATCGATGAAGTGGACGCATTTCCTTTTGTTGATAATGATTTTCTTTATCGAGCTGTGGCATTAGCCTTAAAGCCTGATGGTAACAAGATTTTCTTGACAGCAACATCAACCGATAGATTAGATAGAGCAGTTAAAACTGGTCAATTAAGACGTGTTCAGTTAGCTAGACGTTTTCATGATAGTCCCTTGGTTGTACCAAGTCTAACTTGGCTAGACGACCTGCTAGAAAAAATGAAACAAAAGCGTTTACCAAAGAAATTACTTGAGATGATTGAACGACAACAACTAACAAGCTATCCCTTGTTGATTTTCTTTCCTCATATCCAACTAGGGCAAGAATTTTATCGTCTTTTGATAGATTTTTTACCTGATAAAAAAATTGGGTTTGTATCCAGTCAGACACCGGAACGAAAGGACTTGGTTGAGCAGTTTCGACAAGGAAACTTAAATGTTTTAATTTCCACAACCATTTTAGAACGTGGTGTAACCTTTCCTTGTGTCGATGTTTTTGTACTCTGGAGCAATCATAAACTTTATACACGTTCATCTCTTGTGCAGATTTCAGGGCGAGTAGGACGAAGTCAGGAACGTCCTACAGGTCAACTCATCTTTTTTCATAATGGCAAAACTAAAGCGATGGTAGCCGCTATTAAAGAAATTAAAGTCATGAATCAAGTGGGAGGTTTTTGATGCGATGTTTATTGTGTGACGAAGCGTTAAGTTCTTCATTTTCCTTTACAGACTTATTTTTATTAAGACCGTCAAAGACAAATTTGTGCTTCACTTGTAGCAAAGATTTTGTCAGCATTTCAGAAAAACATTGCCCTTCTTGTTATAAGTCAGATATTGCTGAGCTTTGCTCAGATTGCCATGCTTGGCAAGAACAAGGAAAACAAGTAAATCACGTTGCCCTTTATCGTTACAATGATGCCATGAAGGCTTATTTTAGTCAGTATAAGTTTGAGGGAGATTATCTATTGCGAAAGGTGTTTAGTCAAGATATCAAACAAGCTATCAAAAAATATAAGGGTTATGCCTTTCTACCAATTCCACTTAGTCCAGAAGGTCTGAACAAGCGTCGTTTTAATCAAGTGACAGGTTTTCTAGATGAGGCAGGTCTGCCTTATCTGGATCTTTTAGGTAAACATGATAGTATCAAGCAGTCCAGTAAGTCTAGACAGGAACGTTTAGCCAGTCAGCAAACCTTCTATCTCAAAAAAGATAAAGTCTTACCAGACAAGATACTCTTGATTGATGACATTTATACCACAGGAGCTACCTTAGTTTTAGCCAAGCAAGTGCTTTATCAAGCAGGTGTTAGAGACATTAAAACTTTCTCGTTAGCTCGCTAAATTCTTGCCAAAATATTCTGAAAGCGTTATAATAAAACTATAGAAAAGACTGACATAGAAAAGAGGTACTGCTTATGATTAAATATAATGTTCGTGGTGAAAACATTGAGGTTACTGAAGCCATTCAATCCTATGTAGAAAACAAATTAGCAAAGGTTGAAAAATATTTTCATGCAGACCAAGAGTTAACTGCCAAGGTCAATTTAAAGGTTTACCGTGAAAAAACAGCTAAGGTTGAAGTGACGATTCCCTTAGGTAACTTAACCCTTCGTGCTGAGGATATGTCACAAGACATGTACGGCTCGATTGATTTAGTTGTTGATAAGATTGAGCGTCAAATCCGTAAGAACAAAACTAAAATCATGAAAAAGCATCGTGAAAAAGTGGCGACAAGTCAAGTCTTTACACCTGAATTTGTGCAGGAAGTTTCAGAAGACACCACAGAGTTGAAAGTTGTGCGAACTAAAAACCTAGATTTGAAGCCAATGACTTTAGAAGAAGCGTTGTTACAAATGGAACTCTTGGGTCATGATTTCTTTATCTATGTTGATGCAGAAGATGGCAAGACCAATGTGCTTTATCAACGTGAAGATGGTGATGTTGGGTTGATTGAAGCAAAATAGTTGATGAAACAGGCTGTTAAATCAGTCTGTTTTTTCTTGTCCTACTCAGTATTCAAGGTAGGTTTTGCCTTTATTTTATGATATAATAGACTGATTATATTTGAGATGATAGCAAGGAGAAAACTAATGGCAAAGGAATCATTTTATATTACAACACCGATTTATTATCCTAGTGGTAAACTTCATATAGGGTCAGCCTACACGACGATTGCTTGTGATGTTTTAGCTCGCTATAAGCGTTTGATGGGCTACGATGTGTTTTATCTGACAGGTTTGGATGAGCATGGTCAGAAAATTCAAGATAAGGCAAAAGAAGCTGGCTTAGAGCCACAAGCCTATGTTGATCAGATGGCAGCAGGTGTCAAGGAATTATGGCAATTATTAGATATTTCTTATGATAAATTTATCCGAACAACAGATGCCTATCATGAAGAAGTCGTGGGTAAGATTTTTGAACGTTTGTTGGCCCAAGATGATATTTATTTGGGGGAATATTCTGGTTGGTATAGTGTGTCTGATGAAGAATTTTTCACAGAAAGCCAACTTGCAGAAGTCTTTCGTGATGACAATGGTCAGGTGACAGGTGGTATTGCACCGTCAGGCCATGAAGTTGAATGGGTGTCTGAAGAGTCTTATTTCTTACGTCTAAGCAAGTATGCAGATCGTTTGGTTGCTTTTTATCAAGAGCATCCAGAGTTTATGCAGCCAGCAGGTCGCATGAATGAAATGTTGAAAAACTTTATTGAACCAGGCTTGGAAGACTTGGCAGTTTCACGAACAACTTTTACTTGGGGAGTGCCGGTACCATCAAATCCTAAGCATGTTGTTTATGTTTGGATTGACGCCTTGGTCAACTATATCACGGCACTTGGTTATGGACAAGATGACACAAGCCAATTTGAACAATTCTGGCCGGCAGATGTGCACATGCTAGGCAAGGATATTTTACGTTTCCACTCGATTTATTGGCCAATTATCCTTATGGCACTTGATTTGCCAATGCCAAAAAAATTAGTGGCTCATGGTTGGTTTGTCATGCAAGATGGTAAAATGTCCAAGTCAAAAGGCAATGTCGTTTATCCAGAAATGTTGGTTGAGCGTTATGGCTTGGATTCTCTTCGTTACTATCTCATGAGAAGTTTACCCGTAGGCTCAGATGGGACCTTTACCCCTGAAGATTATGTTGGCCGTATTAACTATGAATTGGCTAATGACCTTGGTAATCTGCTCAATCGAACTGTGGCAATGATTAACAAATATTTTGATGGTCAGGTGCCGACCTTTGTCAGTCAAGTGACAGCCTTTGATGCTGACTTGGAAACTTGTGCAGCAGAAGCAATTAAGAACTTCCATGCCTATATGAATGGTGTAAATTATCCAAAGGCTTTGGAAGAAGTTTGGAGCTTGATTGCGCGTACCAATAAGTATATTGATGAAACAGCCCCTTGGGTATTGGCTAAGGAAACTAGTAAAGAAGATGAACTGGCGAGTGTCATGAGTCATTTAGCAGCTAGCTTGCGCGTGATTGCCCACTTGATTGAGCCGTTCATGATGGCGACTAGCCAAGCGGTGATGGAGCAGTTGGGCATGGAGAAAGTGACATCGTTGTCAACTATTAGCCTATCTGATTTGCCAAGTGGTTTGACTGTTGTTGCAAAAGGGACACCGATTTTCCCACGTCTAGACATGGACGATGAAATTGCTTATATTAAAGAACAGATGGCAGCTAACAAACCACAAGAAGAAATCGAGTGGGATCCAGAAAAAGTTGAATTGACATCAAGCAAGTCAACCATTAAATTTGACACCTTTGATGCGGTGGAAATCCGTGTGGCAGAAGTTAAGGCTGTTGAGAAGGTTGAAGGGTCTGATAAATTACTTAAGTTTAGGTTGGATGCAGGAGATGGCGAAGATCGTCAAATCCTATCAGGAATTGCTAAATATTATCCTAATGAACAAGAATTGTTAGGTAAAAAGTTGCAGATTGTAGCCAATCTAAAGCCAAGAAAAATGATGGGCTTGATTAGTCAGGGGATGATTTTGTCAGCCGAACATGATGGCAAATTAACCTTGTTGACTGTTGATGAACAAGTACCTAATGGTAGTGTAATTGGTTAAGGAGAAAAAGATGACCTTTGAAGAAATTTTACCAGGCCTTAAAGCCAAGAAAAAATATGTTCGTACAGGCTGGGCTGGGGCTGAAAATTACGTTCAACTGTTTGATACTATTGAGGTTAACGGTGAGAAATTGGAGGCAACACCTTATTTTCTCATCAATGTTTCAGGGGATGGCGAGGGATTTTCAATGTGGAGCCCTACCCCTTGTGATGTCTTGGCAACAGACTGGGTAGCAGTTGATGACTAAGACGGTATTGGTGACAGGAGTGTCAAGTGGTATCGGCCTTGCTCAAGCCTCTAGTTTTCTAGAACAAGGCTATCGAGTAGTCGGTGTGGATAGGGCCTATGCCCCCAACTTGACAGGAGATTTCCAATTTATCCAACTAGATTTACAAGAGGACTTAGCTCCTCTTTTTCAGCAACTGCCAAGCGTGGATATTCTCTGTAATACAGCAGGGATTTTGGATGACTATCAACCTTTGCTAGCTTGTTCAGAAGAAGTCTTTGAGCAGGTTTTTGCGGTAAATTTCTTTGCAACGCTGAAGTTGATTCGCCATTATCTACCAGACATGATTGAACGAAAAGAAGGCATCATCATCAATATGTGTTCGATTGCTAGTCAGCTAGCAGGTGGGGGTGGTGCAGCCTACACCTCTAGTAAGCATGCCTTGGCTGGCTTGACCAAGCAGTTGGCTTTGGACTATGCCTTGGAGGGAATTCAAGTCTTTGGGATTGCTCCTGGGGCTGTCCAGACAGGCATGACCCAAAGTGATTTTGAAGAGGGCGGCATGGCTGACTGGGTTGCCGAGCAGACGCCGATTGGACGATGGACGCAACCTCAAGAAATAGCAGATTTAACTATGTTTTTAGCCAGTGGCAAGGCACAATCTATGCAAGGACAGATTATTGGGATTGATGGTGGTTGGAGTTTGAAGTAGGAAAAGGAATTTGTTATGACAATAGAAGAAATGATAAGAACCTATCAAGCAATCAATCCTGATTGTGATAGCCACATAGAAGCTTGGCAATTTGGAGCTGAGCCAGATCAATTGGCCCAGTTGGTCTTGGATGGTAAAAAAACAGCAACAGCATCGGCTTATGATGAGTATCTACTTCATGATGAACCGCTTGTCAAGGTCGGCGATCATAGCATTATTTTGAATAGTCAAGATGATCCGGTGTGTATGATTAGAACGACCAAGGTGACCGTCGTTCCTTTTAAGGAGGTATCGGCAGAGCATGCCGACAAGGAAGGAGAAGGTGATCGTAGTCTAGCTTACTGGCGTCAAGTGCATTGGGACTTGTTTAGCCAATGGTTAAAAAATGGTCAGTTGACCTTTACTGAAAATAGTTTGGTCGTTTGTGAAGAATTTGAGGTGGTCTATCGACCAGAAGGAGTATAAATGAAACTAGGAATTTTAGGAACAGGCATGATTGTCAAGGAAGTCTTGCCTGTCTTGGCGGAGATTGAGGGGCTTGAGCTAGTAGGTATCTTATCTACCCCAAGGAGTTTGCCTTTGGCAAAGGAATTGGCACAGACCTATCAACTGCCACTTGCAACCAGTGACTATGAAGAATTTTTGGCAGATGAGCGACTTGATACCATCTATGTTGCCTTGCCTAATCACCTTCATTATGAGTATGCCAAAAAGGCCTTGTTGGCTGGCAAACATGTCATTTGTGAAAAGCCTTTTACCATGACAGCAGACGAATTAGAAGACTTGGTGGTCTTGGCTAAGGAGCGTCAACTCTTGCTCTTGGAAGCTATTACCAACCAATATTTGCCGAATTTCACCTACTTAAAAGAGAATTTACATCAGTTGGGTGAGATTAAGGTCGTGACTTGTAATTACTCTCAGTATTCATCACGTTATGATGCCTTCAAACGTGGCGAGATTGCCCCAGCTTTTGATCCTAAACAAGGTGGTGGGGCTCTTAGAGATTTGAACATTTACAACATTCACTTGGTAGTTGGTTTATTTGGTGCACCGCATAGCGTCCAGTATTTGCCCAACATGGATCAAGGGGTGGATACGTCAGGACTTTTGGTGATGGATTATCAAGACTTTAAGGTGGTGTGTATCGGCTCTAAAGATTCTAGTGCAGCCATTACCTCAACCATTCAAGGGAACAAAGGGTCTTTGGTTGTCAATGGTCCAACCAATAGTCTGCCACAAGTGTCGCTAGCCCTAAATGGTCAGGACATACAGGTGATTAACCAAAACGCAGCTCATCACCGTATGGCAGATGAATTTATCGCTTTCAATGAGATGATTACGACAAAAGATTATCAAAAAGCTCAAACCTATTTGGATCATAGCCGAGCAGTGATGCAGGTGCTAGACCAAGCTGCGTCATCAATGAAAGGTTAATAGATTATCATAAAAAACAGCTCTTATCTCTTATGGAAAGGGCTGTTTTTGCTTGCTTGAGGAAGTCATTTTTGACAAAAACTTAAAACGTTTTTTTCGACTTGTTTGGTGTAGAAAAGACACACGAATAAAAATATCTTGCCCAAAAAGGACAGAAGAGAATGATGAATAAGAGTTTCTTGCCCAAAAAGGGCAGAAGAGAATAACGAACGAAAGAACTTTGCCCAAAAAGGGCAGAAGAGAATGACGAACAAAAGAGCTTTGCCCAAAAAAGGCAGAAGAGAATAACGAACAAAAGTGTCTTGCCCAAAAAGGGCAGAAGAGAATGACGAACAAAAGAACTTTGCCCAAAAAAGGCAAAAGAGAATGACGAACGAAAGTGTCTTTCCCAAAAAAGGCAGAAAAGAATCACGAACAAAAGAACTTTACCCCCAAAAAAATGAACGAATCAATCAGAATCATGATAAGGACTTGTAGAGTAGTTGGTGTAATCGCTTTTATTTTTTTAGAAATTTCTTGGTAGCTATGCTATAATGAACTTGAGATTAGAAAGGCGCATTAGGAATGAAAAAGAAGCAAGTGATTTAACAATCTTTCTCTCCAGTTTTGGCAGTTCAACCTAAACCTTTAATCAATCTTCAAACGTTATTTAACCAAAAACATGAAGCGAGGTTTAATGATTAAAAAGACTTTACTTCTCATCGTTACTGTAAGTTTACTGTATGGCTTATCTAAGCTCTATATCGCCTATAACCTATCGCATTATGCCGGTTATTATGTTCAACAACTATCAAGGAAAAAAGGCACTAATCCAGAATTAGCTTTAGTAGTAGATTATGTTGGTCAGATTAAAGAACCCGATCAAGATAATATTTTCTTTAGATTTAAAGGTCGTGGAACAATCTATAATGTTATACAACAAAATCGAGAACTTGCATTGCTGGCTTATCAAGAAAATGATGATGAATATTATCTAATGTATAGTTTTAATTATAATCAAAAAGGTAACAGTATTTCTGATGATAGTTATTGGTTTAATGAGAAAGGTCAATTTACTTATTATGATCATAGTGAAGAAGGCAATTCATTTCAATCAAAAGATATAAAATATCGAGATAAAGCTAGTCAACTCTCATCAGAAATCATTTCTCCAGTTTTGGCAGTTCAACCTAAACCTTTAATCAATCTTCAAACGTTATTTAACAAACAACATGAAGCGAGGTTTAATGATTAGGTATGTTATGATAAGGCTTCCTAACGCCAGTTGGGAAGTTTTGTTATTAACGAGGAGCAATCTCATGGAAAAATGAGAAGATGACTGAAAATATGATATAATGTAAGAAGTATCTTGAAAGAATGGAAGACTAGTTAGTATGAGTAATTATGCAATCATTTTGGCAGCTGGCAAAGGCACACGCATGAAGTCAGATTTACCAAAAGTATTACATCAAGTGGCAGGAATCAGCATGCTAGAGCATGTGTTTCGTAGTGTATCAGCCATCAACCCTGAAAAAATGGTGACGGTTGTTGGTCATCAAGCAGAGTTGGTACAACAAGTTTTAGGAGAGCAAACCGAGTTTGTTCTTCAAACCGAGCAGTTGGGCACAGGTCATGCGGTTTTAATGGCTGAGGAACAGTTGGCAGCCTTGGAGGGCCAGACCTTAGTCATTGCCGGTGACACCCCCTTAATCACAGGAGAGAGCCTAACAGCTTTGATTGATTTTCATGTTAGTCATAAAAATGTTGCCACTATTCTCACAGCCCAAGCAGACAATCCGTTTGGTTATGGTCGTATTGTCCGTAATCAGATTGACGAAGTGGTTAAGATTGTTGAGCAAAAAGATGCCTCTGATTTTGAGCAACAAATCAAGGAAATCAACACAGGCACTTATGTTTTTGATAACAAACGCCTGTTTGAAGCCTTAAAAAATATCAATACAGACAATGCTCAAGGTGAGTACTATTTGACAGATGTTATTGGTATTTTCAAGGAGGCAGGAGAAAAGGTTGGTGCCTATAAGCTACGTGATTTCAATGAAAGTTTGGGTGTCAATGACCGCCTAGCCCTAGCAACTGCTGAAAAAGTCATGCGTCAGCGTATCAATCAAACCCACATGCTAAATGGGGTGACCTTTATCAATCCAGAAGCGACCTATATTGATATTGATGTGGAGATTGCTGCGGATGTGACACTTGAGGCTAATGTTGTCCTTAAAGGACAGACCAAGATTGCCAGTGAGGCCATTTTGACCAACGGAACGGTGGTAGTTGATTCTGTTATTGGTCAAGGGTCTGTCATCACAAGTTCAATGATTGAACAGTCTCAAGTTGGCTCTGATGTGACGATTGGCCCTTACGCTCATATTCGACCAGACTCAGTTTTGGAAAATAAGGTGCATATCGGTAATTTTGTCGAAGTTAAATCCTCATCAATTGGAGAAAATAGCAAGGCAGGTCATCTGACTTATATTGGCAATGCAGACGTTGGCTCTGATGTCAATATTGGTGCTGGTACTATCACCGTCAACTATGACGGTCAAGGAAAATATGCAACCCATGTCGGCAAGGGAGCCTTTATTGGTAGTCATTCAACTCTCATTGCACCCCTGTCAGTAGGAGATTATGCCTTAACAGCAGCAGGGTCGGTCATTACAGATGATGTGGCTACAGATGCCCTGGCCCTTGGACGTAGTCGTCAGGTAACTAAAGAAGGTTATGCGACTAAGTTCCCACATCATCCCCAACAAAAATAGGGTAACAAGATGGATTTTGAAGAAAAAACAATTAAACGTGAGAGCATTTTTCAAGGTAAGATTTTTGAAGTTGCAGTAGATCTAGTCGAACTTCCTAATGGTCTTGGAAGGAGTCAACGGGAGTTGGTTTTCCATAAGGGAGCAGTAGCCGTTTTAGCTGTGACAAAAGAAGATAAGATTATCTTGGTTAAGCAGTATCGAAAAGCGATTGAAAGGATCTCTTATGAAATCCCGGCAGGCAAGTTGGAACTTGGCGAGGCTCATTCAGAAGAAGCAGCGGCCTTGCGAGAATTGGAAGAAGAAACGGGTTATACAGGTGACTTGACCTTTCTTTATGAATTTTACACGTCTATTGGTTTTTGTGATGAAAAAATTAAACTCTATTTGGCTAATCAGTTGGTCAAAGTAGAAAATCCTCGTCCCATGGATGATGATGAGATGATTGAAGTTTTAGAATTAAGTTATGAAGAGTGCATGGAATTGGTTAAATCAGGGCAATTACAAGATGCCAAGACCTTGATTGCCCTACAATATTATGCCCTTCATCTATGATAAAAGAGGTGAGTAAAATGACTAAAACAAGGTTTTCAGATGATTTTTCAACCCCTAAACAAACAGGTCCAATCAAGAGTCGTCGTCAAGCACAACTTCAACGAAAGAAGTTTCAATCTAAACTCAATCTGATTTTAATGATTGCCTTAATTTTGCTAGGACTCTTGATTTATGCAATTTTGAAATGGTAGGAATAAAGCGATGAAAATAGGAATTATTGCGGCTATGCAAGAAGAATTAAAGGTCTTGGTAGAAGCACTAGATGAAAAGATTACCCAAGAGGTTTTAGGCCATACTTACTATCAAGGGAAACTAGGAAATCATGACGTTGTCTTGGTTCAAAGTGGTGTTGGTAAGGTCATGTCAGCCATGAGTGTTGCTATTTTAGCCGAGAATTTTGGGGTCAAAGCCATTATCAATACCGGCTCTGCTGGAGCGGTCGCTCATGGATTGGCGATTGGAGATGTAGTTGTGGCAACGCAGTTAGCTTATCATGATGTGGATCTTACAGCTTTTGGCTATACCTATGGTCAAATGTCTATGCAACCCTTGTATTTTGATTGTGATCCGTCTTTTGTTAAGACCTTTGAACAAGTTTTGGACAAGCATGAGACAAAGAGTCACCTTGGTTTAATTGTGACAGGAGATAGTTTTATTGCCGGTCAAGATAAAATTGACGTGATTAAGTCACATTTTCCCGAGGTTCTAGCAGTTGAAATGGAAGGAGCAGCTATCGCCCAAGCCGCTTATAGTTGTCACTTGCCTTTTATTGTGGTTAGAGCAATGAGTGACACAGCTGCTCATGATGCTAATATGACCTTTGATGAGTTCATTCAGATGGCAGGTAAACAATCCGCACAAATCTTACTCAGTTTTTTAGAAGTCTTAGCTGAATAAAGCATACCCCCTTTTCTTAAATAGAAAAGGGGGTTATTAACTTATTTATCACCCAAGAAAAAGAAGGGTGGAGTGTATTGGCTAATTTCTTTGAAGCAACGTTTGGCAGCGTCATTATCTTCACAAATAATCAAACAAGTATCATCGCCGCAAATGGTAGCGAGAACGTCAGAAAATTGCATGGCATCAATAATTGAACCGAAAGAAGGAGCTAGACCAGGCAAGGTTTTTAGAATAACCTGATGCTGAACGGGTCTGAGCATGATTAGAGCGTCTTCCATATAAAAACGCAAGCGTTGTTCCCAGTGAGCAGGAGACACGGTATGAATTTCGTAGTGGGAGTTTTCTGAAGCAACTTTGACGAGATTGAGTTCTTTCATATCTCGAGATAGTGTGGCTTGAGTGACCTCCACACCATTACGTTTTAAGGCACGTTGTAATTCCAGTTGGGTATGTATTTTCGTCTCAGAAATGAGGGATCGAATCAATTGGTGGCGGGCATCTTTTTTATTCATTTGAACTTCCTTTCTAAATAAAAGTCTCTCTCATTTTAAGTATAGCAAAGAAAAAATATAAAGTAAACAGAAAACAAAGTCTATACAAAGAAAATGTAAGCGTCAACAAAACTTATATTTTATCAAAAAATCATATTTTTTGTAAAAAATATAAAAATAATCTTGCAAAAAACGAGATGGTTTGGTATGATTATAAAAAAGTTAATTTAGGAGAATAACTATGTCGAAAGATTCTAAGAAATTAGGAGTTTTTGCACTGACAGCCTTAGTCATTTCTTCTTCCATTGGTTCAGGAATTTTTGCCATTCCGACAGATATGGCATCAGCAACTGCACCAGGAGGAGCATTGATTGGTTGGCTAGTAGCAGGTGTGGGGGTTTTGACCCTTTGTTTATCTATTGTTTATATCGGTCAGAAAAAACCAAACTTAGCTGGTATTGTTAGTTATGCTGAGGAGGGATTTGGTCCGTTTAACGGTTTTATCAGTGGATGGGGCTATTGGTTATCTGCTTGGTTGGGAACGGTGTCAGTTGTCATCATGATGATGAAAACTCTCTCTCGCTTACTTCCAGTTTTTGGTAATGGTGATAACTTCTTATCTATTGTGGTTGGTTCGTGTTTACTTTGGTTCTTATGCTACTTGGTTAATCGCGGTGTTGAGAGTGCCATTGTCTTAAATACGATTATTGCAGTTTGTAAGATTGTTCCTTTAGCGCTGTGTATCATTTTGGCCTTTGTCTTTTTTGATATGGATACTTTTATGACAAATTTCTGGGGAACTCAGTCAGGTCAATTTGAATTAGGTAGTGTGGCTAGTCAAGTTAAAAATTCAATGATGACGATTATGTGGGTTTTTGTCGGAATTGAGGGGGCAGCGATGATGTCCGATCGGGCTAAAAATCAATCAGTAGTTGGAAAATCAACAGTTTTTGGCTTGATTAGCTTGGCAATTATTTATGTATCAGCATCGATTTTGCCTTATGGTATTTTAACTCAAGATCAAATTGCCAACTTACCAAGTCCAGCCTTGGGCTATGTCTTTACTAAGGATGTTGGCAACTGGTTTCCTGTAATGGTTAATATCGCCTTGATTATCTCCCTATTTGGTTCATGGTTGTCTTGGATGATGTTGCCTGTTGAAACAACCGCGATTATGGCTCAACGTAAACTTTTATCAGCTAAATTTGCAGAGTTGAATGACAAAGGGGTACCAACCTTCTCGCTAGTCTTTATGACAGCTTTAATTCAAATTTTTATGTTGACGTTGTTGGTTACAGATCAAGCCTATCAATTTGCTTATACGCTTTGTACGGCCTCAATGTTTATTTCTTGGCTTTATGTGGTGCTTTACCAAGTTAAACTAGCTTACCAACATAAAAATATGCCACAGGTAATCCTTGGCTTACTAGGTTCTGCCTTCTTTATTTGGGTAATCTGGGTTGCAGGATTTGATTATGTGTTGCTTTGTTTGATTGCTTACTTAGTAGGTATTGTCTTTTATATTAAAGCACGTCAGGCAGCAGGTGAGAAGAAAATTTTCACAACAGGTGAGTGGTTATTAGTGGCTATTTTAGTCTTAGGTGCCCTTCTTGCCCTAGTTCGTTTGATGACTGGACAAATTATAATTTAATGAAAAAGAGTTTGGTTTTCAAGCCAAGCTCTTTCGCTTAAAATGAAAGGATAAGTTATGGAGATTCAAGCTTTTGGAGTGGAAGAATGGCTAAATGTTTGGGAGAATGATGCTCGCTATGACATTGCGGGTAGTTCGATTGCTTCTTTGACCCTAGATGACATCTTAACGCTTGGCAATCAAAAAGAAAGTCTATTGGAACAACTAGCAGCAAAAACCATGAATTATGGCTGGATTGAGGGATCGCAAGCTTTTAAGGAAGAAGTCGCTAGTTTGTACCGACAGGTCAAGCCTTCTCAAGTCTTACAGACCAATGGAGCGACAGGTGCCAATCACTTAGCTCTTTACGCCCTGATTGAGCCAGAAGACCATGTTGTTTCCCTTTACCCGACCTACCAACAGCTTTATGATATTCCAAAATCTTTAGGATCTGACGTTTCCTTTTGGCACATTAGGGAGGAGCAAGATTGGTTACCATCTTTGGATGAATTACGCCAGTTAATCCGTCCAAACACTAAGATGATTTGTATCAACAATGCCAACAATCCAACAGGGGCGGTTATGGATCGCTCTTTCTTAGAAGAATTGGTTAGTATTGCTAAAGAAGTGGGTGCCTATATCCTATCAGATGAAGTGTATCAACCTTTAGAGAAAGATTTAGACGTGCCTGCTATCGTTGATCTTTATGATAAGGGGATTTCTACCAACAGTTTATCCAAGACTTATTCTGTTCCTGGAGTTCGGATTGGCTGGGTGGTAGCCAATGAAGCAGTAACAGATATTTTTAGAAAATATCGTGACTATACTATGATTTGTAGCGGTGTCATTGATGATTTTTTGGCAGTTCATGTGTTGAAACATCGCGAAACGATTTTATCACGTAATCGTGCTTTGGTGGCTAAAAACTTAGCCATTGTCAAAGACTGGGTGGCAAAGGAAAAACGTGTGTCATTGATTTTTCCACGCCATGTGTCAACCTCGTTCATCAAACTTGATATTCCAGAAGAAACCGAAAAGTTCTGCATTCGTCTATTGAAAGAAAAAGGGGTCTTGCTTGTTCCAGGAAACCGTTTTGACATGCCAGGCTATGCAAGGCTAGGTTATTGTACTTCGACAGACACTCTAATCAAAGGATTAGCAGCCTTATCTGAATTTTTAAGGCAGTATGATTAAAACCAAGTAAGGACTTGGTTTTTCTTTAGCTTTTAAGCCAAAATTTGATATAATAAAATTTATGAGAGTTGTAGCAGGAGAATTTGGTGGCCGTCCCTTGAAAACCTTGTCTGGTCAAACAACACGACCTACCACAGACAAGGTCAAAGGAGCCATGTTTAATATGATTGGGCCTTATTTTGATGGGGGCAGGGTTTTAGATTTGTTTGCTGGTAGTGGTGGCTTGGCTATTGAAGCCATTTCACGTGGAATGAACCAAGCCGTCTTAGTTGAAAAAGACCGCAAGGCTCAGCAAATTATAGAAGCGAATATTCAGATGACTAAACGACAAGCTGCTTTTCAATTGTTAAAAATGGATGCCAATCAGGCTTTAAGTCAATTAACAGGTCAATTTGATCTGGTCTTGTTAGATCCTCCTTATGCTAAAGAAGAAATTGTTAAACAAGTCACGTTATTGGAAGAAAAAGGGCTTTTAACAGAAGAAGTGATGATTGTCTGTGAAACTGATAAGGCAGTAGCTTTGCCAGAAGAATTTAGTCAATTTGGTATTTGGAAACAAAAAATTTATGGAATTAGTAAGGTAACCGTCTATGTCCGCTAAAATAGGTCTTTTTACAGGAAGCTTTGATCCAATTACCAAGGGTCACCTTTCTATTATTGAACGAGCCAGTCAATTGTTTGATAAACTCTATGTAGGACTCTTTTATAATCAAGAAAAAAAAGGATTTTTTGACATTAACCAGCGTCAAATCTTTTTACGAGATAGTCTAGCACACTTGTCTAATGTTGAAGTGATCGTCGCTCAAAACAGTTTAGCAGTTGATGTTGCCAGACAGTTACAGGTGACACACTTGGTGCGTGGTTTACGTCATCAAGCTGATTTAGATTATGAAATGAGCTTGACTTATTTTAATAAGCAATTGGCTCAAGAATTGGAAACTGTCTTTTTCTTGACTGATTTTCAATACCAATATGTGAGTTCTAGTCGGGTGCGTGAACTGATTGCTTTTGAAACAGACATCAGTCCCTATGTTCCCGACCCAGTTTCAAAGAAAGTGAAAAGTAGTTATGAAACGCATCAAAAGATTTAGATGGTGGTTAGGAGTTAGTTTAGTCTTAGCCATCTTGTTTACCTTTTTTTATCCGCTACCTTATTATATCGAAACGCCAGGTGGTGCTTATGATGTACGAACAGCTTTAACAGTAAATAACAAGGATGATGAAGCACAAGGCTCTTACAATTTTACAGCAGTCAGTGTTAGTCGAGCAACGCTTGCCCGTATTTTATATGCCCTAGCGACTCCTTTTAGTGAAATAGCGTCAGAAGAAGGCACAACAGGTGGTTACAGTGAAGAAGAGTTTATGCGGATCAACCAGTTCTACATGGAAACGTCACAAAATGGAGCTATTTACCAAGCTCTAACCTTGGCGAATCAACCAGTTAGTCTAAACTTTTTAGGTGTTTATGTGTTAGATGTTGCTAGTGATTCAACATTTAAAGGCATTTTAAACCTAGCTGACACGGTGACAGGAGTTAATAATCAAACCTTCAAAAGCTCTAGTGAATTGATTGACTATGTTGGTGGTCTTGACTTGGGTGAAACGGTTTCTGTCCAATACACATCAGACGGTAACAAAAAATCTGCCAAGGGTAAGATTATCAAACTATCAAATGGCCGTAATGGTATCGGTATCGGCCTAGTTGACCATACAGAAATTGTGACCGATGTTGATGTTCAGTTTCAGTTGGAAGGGGTCGGTGGCCCAAGTGCTGGCTTGATGTTTACTCTGGCGATTTATGATCAGTTGATTGATGATGATTTGCGTCAAGGACGTGTCATTGCTGGAACAGGGACAATTGAGCAAGATGGTTCAGTTGGCGATATTGGTGGTGCAGCCTTCAAGGTGGCGGCAGCCGATGCGATTGGTGCAGATGTTTTCTTCGTTCCCAACAATCCAGTTGACAAGAATGTCTTAAAGACCTATCCTGATACGAAAACCAATTATGAAGAAGCCTTAGAAGCAGCCCAACAATTAGGAACCAAGATGAAGATTGTTCCTGTTAAAACGGTTCAGGAAGCTATTGATTACTTAAAAGATAATAAATAAGGTTGAGAAAACTCTCAACCTTATTTTAATTAGACTTCTCTAACGGCATAATACTGTCCGCTAGGAGCTTGGAAATTAAAGTTTTTGAAAGGTTGCTCCTGAATCGGGCTGACTTGGGCAGAAACTTCCTTGACCCGAGCATGTAACCCAACCAAATCACTACTTTCAAATAAAATACTTGGCTGATTATCAGCTACCTCTGGTGACATTTTTTCAATAAAAGATAAGTCAAAAACGGTAAAGGTGACAGGAGAGTTAGGCTCGACCTTCATATCAAAGGTTGGGTAGCCCATGATGTCCTCTTTTTCTATAATCACAAAACCAAGTGCCTGCCAAAATGTTTTTTCAGCTAGAACGTCCTTACTGTAAAGCATCAAACTAAATGTACTGTTCATCATCAATCACTCCTTTTTTCTTGATGGTTTATTTTAACATAATGTCATTTTTTTAGATGATAACGGTTGTATTTTTTGAATTAAAATGAATATTTCATAAAAAATCTAAAATAGTTGACAAAATAGGGGGGGGGGTATATTATGTAAGTAAGTGTCTATTATACACAAATTTTATAAAAAGGAGTAGGATAATTGTTTAAAGATAATAAGCATAAGGACACAGCTCAACGTTTCACGATTAAAAAGTTTAAGTTTGGTGCTGCGTCAGTTTTAATCGGTACAGTATTTGCAGTTTTTGCAGGTGCTGCTCAAGCCGAAACAGAAACATCAGTAACTGAAAGTACAACGTCAACGACGCTTGTGTCAGAAACTGAAGTTTCATCTACTGAAGTATCAACAGTAGAAACACCTGTTGTTGCAGAAGAAGTGGTTTCTGAGCCAGTAGCAAACTCAGAAGAAACAGTAGCTTCATCAGAAGTTGCAACATCAAGTGAGGAAGTTTCTGAAGAAAGCAAGTCAGAAACGTCAACATCTTCAGGCGAAGAAACGGCTAAAGAAACGAAAGCAGAAGCAACGCCAACTACAACTTCAGCTTCAACAAGTGCATCAGTTGTGACACCTTCTCGTGTTGTAGCGACCACTTACAAAGTGACTTATACAGATGTTGACACTGGTGTAGTGATTTCCAATGGTCGTAGCAAGTCAACAGTTACTACAACAAGTTTGCCAGTTGAAGAGACCGACAAGGTAACGTTTGAAGTCACTGAGAAAGCGAACATGTCACTGCCAGAATTGACTGGCTACAAGTTGGCAGCAGGTCAAGCCGAGGTTCAAGCAGCCATCATTACTTATGGTGATTCTAAGAGTCGTATCCTCAACTTTAATGTGGTTAAAGAAGATGTAGCAGCTGCAGGTGGTAACAATGATAATGAGCTAGAATTAGCTGGTTTCCGTGCAACTGATTCAACAACGACGACTTCTAGTGATGAGGTTGAAGAGCAAGATACAGGCTTGTATGCAGCAGAAGACAAATTCACCAACAAAGATGGTGTTGTATATGCTATTGATTGGACTACTGGTAGTATCATAGAGATGGATGTCAAAGAAGGTGTTGAAAGTATCATCGCTTCAGGTCTTGATCAGAAGTCTGATATTGGAACCCTCCAAAGTTACATCGACAAATACAAAGCTCTATATGCAGAAGATTATGACAACTATAGCCCTAGAGGTTGGAAATTTAATAGTTTAGGGCTTACTGATAATGGTAAAGAAGCCTATGTTATTTTACATGCTCAAGGAATCAATAGACAAGCAGTAGATTATCCAGTAGCTATAGCTATCTTAAAATTCGATGTAGATAAGGGAGAGTGGACAGCTGTTTCTGACTACAAGTCATGGGATGGAGCAAACCTTATTGATACAAGTAATAACAGTATAACCATGGGAACGGTGGATCCAACGACCGGTCTTTACTATTTTGGTACATCAGAGTTCGGTTATAACCCGTCGTTCTCAGAAGTTATTCCTGCAACTAAAGAAGAGTCAGAAACAGACGAAGCAAAAGCAAAAGCAGATATTATTTTGCGTTTATGGACATATAATCCTGAAACAGGTCAAGTGATTAATGCAGGTTATATCAAAACAGGTATTAATCAATATAATGGTCCAGGAGTGTCCACTAATGGTGACTTTGCTTTTACGCAAGATGGTGATTTAACGATTGTTTTCCGCCCTGCATCTGGTAATTTAGCAACTAACAAATTATCAATTGCATATACAGTTGATGCAGAAACCATCACAGCGGCAGGAACTTCTGGTAGCAAATATAACAAAATCGAAGGTAAACTATCAACACCGTTCTATGTTGCTGATGTGACTAATGGTGTTGGTGTAGATTCAGAGGGTGTTATTTACTATTCTACAGGTTACAGTACGGTTGGTAAAATTGTTCCTCAGGGAGATGGTAATTATACTGCTGAGTCTGCAATTTTCAAAACAAGTTTTACAGAAGATACTTCTGACTTGGCTGCTGTAACTTATCGTGCACCAGGTACAGTTGAAATTACTTATGTTGATATTGACACAGGTGAAACCATCAAGGAAAAAATACAAGATCCAAAAAATGGTAAACGTGGTGACACTTATGATACAACAACAGCAGATAAAAAATTAACAACAATTACAACAACAGATGGTAAAACGTATGAATTAGTACCAGAAGAAACAACTGTTGTAAACCCTGATGGCTCAGAAGGAACTGAAACAGGTCGTTTGAAATCAGGAAAAACTGTAGTATCTTACAAATATCGTGAAGTTAAGGGTGACGTTGTTGTCAATTATGTAGATAAAGAAGGCAACGTTCTTCAAGCACCAGTAGAAGACACGACAGACGCTTCAACTGGCACTGACTACGACACAACCGATAACAAACCAGAAACAATTGTTACAGAATCAGGTAAAACGTATCGTTTGGTCTCTGATTTAACAGAAGGTAACGAAACAGGGACAGTAACTAAAGGTACAACTGAAGTAACCTATGTTTATGAAGAAGTAAAAGGTACAGTAGTTGTTAATTACACAGATACTGAGGGTAATGTCATTAAGTCTCAAGTAACCGATACGCCAGAAAGTTCGACTGGAACTTACTATGAGACAACCGACAACAAACCAGAAACAATTGTTACAGAAGATGGTAAGACTTACCGTCTAGTATCAACAAAAGGTACAGAAAAAGGTAATGTAACCGAAGGTACAACTGAAGTAACTTACGTTTATGAAGAAGTAAAAGGAACAGTAGTTGTTAATTACACAGATACTGAAGGGAATGTCATTAAGTCTCAAGTAACTGACACATCAGAAAGTTCAACTGGCACTGATTACGACACAGCAGACAACAAAGAAACAACCATTACTAAAGATGGTAAAACCTATCGTCTTGTTCCAAGTAAAACTAAGGGTAATGAAACTGGCAAAGTAACTGAAGGCACAACTGAAGTAACCTATGTTTACGAAGAAGTAAAAGGTACAGTAGTCGTTAACTATGTTGATGAAAATGGTAATGTTCTTCAAACGCCAGTAACAGACACAACAAACGTTTCTACAGGTACTGAGTACGACACAACAGACTACAAACCAACAACGATTACTAAAGATGGTAAGACATATGAGTTGGTTAAAGTTGCAGATGATAGTGCTTCTGAAACAGGAACAGTAACTGAAGGTACAACTAAAGTAACTTACGTTTATAAAGAAGTAACTCCAGCGAAGACAGGTACAGTAGTTGTTAATTATGTTGATGAAAATGGTAATGTTCTTCAAACGCCAGTAACAGACACAACAAACGCTACAGAAGGTACTGAGTACGACACAACAGACTACAAACCAACAACGATTACTAAAGATGGTAAGACATATGAGTTGGTTAAAGTTGCAGACGATAGCGCTTCTGAAACAGGAACAGTAACTGAAGGTACAACTGAAGTAACTTACGTTTATAAAGAAGTAACTCCAGCGAAGACAGGTACAGTAGTCGTTAACTATGTTGATGAAAATGGTAACGTTCTTCAAACGCCAGTAACAGACATAACAAATGCTACAGAAGGTACTGAGTATGACACAACAGACTACAAACCAACAACCATTACTAAAGATGGTAAGACATATGAGCTGGTTAAAGTTGCAGATGATAGTGCTTCTGAAACAGGAACAGTAACTGAAGGTACAACTAAAGTAACTTACGTTTATAAAGAAGTAACTCCAGCGAAGACAGGTACAGTAGTCGTTAACTATGTTGATGAAAATGGTAACGTTCTTCAAACGCCAGTAACAGACATAACAAATGCTACAGAAGGTACTGAGTATGACACAACAGACTACAAACCAACAACCATTACTAAAGATGGTAAGACATATGAGCTGGTTAAAGTTGCAGATGATAGTGCTTCTGAAACAGGAACAGTAACTGAAGGTACAACTAAAGTAACTTACGTTTATAAAGAAGTAACTCCAGCGAAGACAGGTACAGTAGTTGTTAACTATGTTGATGAAAATGGTAACGTTCTTCAAACACCAGTAACAGACACAACAAATGCTACAGAAGGTACTGAGTACGACACAACAGACTACAAACCAACAACCATTACTAAAGATGGTAAGACATATGAGTTGGTTAAAGTTGCAGATGATAGTGCTTCTGAAACAGGAACAGTGGCTGAAGGTAAAACTGAAGTAACTTATGTTTATAAAGAAGTAACTCTAGCGAAGACAGTTACAACTTACGTTGATGAAGCAGGTAACACGCTTGCACCTCAAGAAGATGGTAACCAACCATCAAAAACTATCGAAGGTTATGAGTTAGTTAAATCTGTTCCAGATGAGAATGGTAATACTGTTCATACATACCGCCCAGTATCAACCACATCAGTTATCACAACTCACGTTGATGAAGATGGTAATACACTTGCACCGCAAGAAGATGGTACGAAATCATCTAAAGATATTGAAGGCTACGAGTTGGTTAAATCAACAGTAGATGAATCAGGTAATACACAACATGTTTACCGTCCAGTGTCAACTTCAACTACATCAGTTGTCACAACTTATGTTGATGAAGATGGTAATACACTTGCACCGCAAGAAGATGGTACGAAATCATCTAAAGATATTGAAGGCTACGAGTTGGTTAAATCAACAGTAGATGACTCAGGTAATACACAACATGTTTACCGTCCAGTGTCAACTTCAACCACGTCAGTTGTCACAATCTATGTTGATGAAGAAGGTAACACGCTTGCACCTCAAAAAGATGGTAACCAACCATCAGAAACGATTGAAGGTTATGAGTTAGTTAAATCTGTTCCAGATGAGAATGGTAACACTGTTCATACATACCGTCCAGTATCAACCACATCAGTTATCACAACTCACGTTGATGAAGATGGTAATACACTTGCACCGCAAGAAGATGGTACGAAATCATCTAAAGACATTGAAGGCTACGAGTTGGTTAAATCAACAGTAGATGAATCAGGTAATACACAACATGTTTACCGTCCAGTGTCAACTTCAACCACATCAGTTGTCACAACTTATGTTGATGAAGATGGTAATACACTTGCACCGCAAGAAGATGGTACGAAATCATCTAAAGATATTGAAGGCTACGAGTTGGTTAAATCAACAGTAGATGATAAAGGTAATACTGAACATGTTTATCGCAAAGTATCAGAAACAACACCAGTAACAACTTATGTTGATGAAGATGGTAATACACTTGCACCACAAGAAGATGGCACTCAACCATCTCAAAACATTGAAGGTTACGAATTGGTTAAATCTGTAACAGATAAAGATGGCAATACAGTTCATACTTATCGTAAAGCAGTGACACCAATTACTACTTATGTTGATGAAGAAGGTAACACGCTTATCCCTCAAAAAGATGGTAACCAACCATCAGAAACGATTGAAGGTTATGAGTTAGTTAAATCTGTTCCAGATGAGAGTGGAAATACTGTTCACACGTATCGTCCAGTATCAACTACATCAGTTATCACAACTCACGTTGATGAAGCAGGTAACACACTTGCACCGCAAGAAGATGGTACGAAATCATCTAAAGATATTGAAGGCTACGAGTTGGTTAAATCAACAGTAGATGATAAAGGTAATACACAACATGTTTATCGTCCAGTGTCAACTTCAACCACATCAGTTATCACAACTTATGTTGATGAAGCAGGTAACACACTTGCACCGCAAGAAAATGGTACGAAATCATCTAAAGACATTCCAGGTTATGATTTAGTTAAGTCAACAGTTGAAGAAAATGGTAATGTTGTTCATGTCTATCGTAAAACTCCAACAGACGCAGATAAGAACACACCAACAGTTGATAAAGTTGAAGTAACTGAAGGTACACCAATTACAGAGAAAGATATTACAGATAAAGTAACTAATATCCCAGACGGCTCTAAAGTGACTGTTAAGGATCCATCAAGCATCCCAGGTACAGACACGCCAGGTGATAAAGGTACAGTAACTGTAGTTATCGAGTATCCAGATGGCTCAACGAAAGAAGTTGAAGTTCCAGTTGTTGTAACACCGAAGACACCAACCGATGCAGATAAGAACACGCCAAGCGTAGGCGGCGTTGAGGTTGTAGAAGGTACGCCAATTACAGAGAAAGATATTACAGATAAAGTAACTAATATCCCAGACGGCTCTAAAGTGACTGTTAAGGATCCATCAAGTATCCCAGGCACAGACACGTCAGGTGATAAAGGTACAGTAACTGTAGTTATCGAGTATCCAGATGGCTCAACGAAAGAAGTTGAAGTCCCAGTAGTTGTCACACCGAAGACACCAACGGATGCAGATAAGAACACGCCAAGTGTAGGCGGCGTTGAGGTTGTAGAAGGTACGCCAATTACCGAGAAAGATATTACAGATAAAGTAACTAATATCCCAGAAGGTTCTAAAGTGACTGTTAAGGATCCATCAAGCATCCCAAGTACAGACACGCCAGGTGATAAGGGTACAGTAACTGTAGTTATCGAGTATCCAGATGGCTCAACGAAAGAAGTTGAAGTCCCAGTAGTTGTCACACCGAAGACACCAACGGATGCAGATAAGAACACGCCAAGTGTAGGCGGCGTTGAGGTTGTAGAAGGTACACCAATTACAGAGAAAGATATTACAGATAAAGTAACGAATATCCCAGAAGGCTCTAAAGTGACTGTTAAGGATCCATCAAGCATCCCAAGTACAGACACGCCAGGTGATAAAGGTACAGTAACTGTAGTTATCGAGTATCCAGATGGCTCAACGAAAGAAGTTGAAGTTCCAGTAGTTGTCACACCGAAGACACCAACCGATGCAGATAAGAACACGCCAAGCGTAGGCGGAGTTGAGGTTGTAGAAGGTACGCCAATTACCGAGAAAGATATTACAGATAAAGTAACTAATATCCCAGAGGGCTCTAAAGTGACTGTTAAGGATCCATCAAGCATCCCAAGTACAGACACGCCAGGTGATAAAGGTACAGTAACTGTAGTTATCGAGTATCCAGATGGCTCAACGAAAGAAGTTGAAGTCCCAGTAGTTGTCACACCGAAGACACCAACAGACGCAGATAAGAACACGCCAACAGTTGATAAAGTTGAAGTAACTGAAGGTACGCCAATCACCGAGAAAGACATTACGGATAAAGTAACAGGTATCCCAGAAGGCTCTAAAGTGACTGTTAAGGATCCATCAAGCATCCCAGGAACAGATACGCCAGGTGATAAAGGTACAGTAACTGTAGTTATCGAGTATCCAGATGGCTCAACGAAAGAAGTTGAAGTCCCAGTGGTTGTCACACCGAAGACACCAACGGATGCAGATAAGAACACGCCAAGCGTAGGCGGCGTTGAGGTTGTAGAAGGTACGCCAATTACCGAGAAAGATATTACAGATAAAGTAACGAATATCCCAGAAGGCTCTAAAGTGACTGTCAAGGATCCATCAAGCATCCCAAGTACAGACACGCCAGGTGATAAAGGAACAGTAACTGTAGTTATCGAGTATCCAGATGGCTCAACGAAAGAAGTTGAAGTCCCAGTAGTTGTCACACCGAAGACACCAACTCCATCAACAAATGGTACTGGAAATAACGCTTCAACAGCTAACAATGCTAAACCAGCTGCTCCTGCAGTGAAAGCACCAGCTGCTAGCTCATCAACTAAAGCAGCTAATCAAGGTCAAGCATCAGCTAAAGCAAGTGCGAAAATGGAAACTCTTCCTAATACAGGTACTGAAAGCAATGCATCAGCAACTGCAGCAGGTATTGGTATGATTCTTGCAGCTCTTGGCTTTGCAGGTAAACGTCGTCGCAAAGAAGACTAAGCCTAAGGCTTCTAATCTAAGTTAACTACTTACCTAGTTTAGCTTGGTTAGACAAACACCCCTTTCTATTTTAGGAAGGGGTGTTTTAATTATTGCTACATCTAATTTATACTATAATGGCCAGATTAAGATTGTTTTTTCATTTTTTGATATAATAAAAGACAAATGGAGGTACCTAGATGATAAATATCTATAAAAACTATTGGAAAAAATCCCTCGTATTTTCAGGAAAGAGTTCATGGAAAGAGTTACTAATATGTCTCGTAATTACGTTGCTTCTTTTGGCAGTGACTTACCTTATTCCAATTTTATTGCCACCATCTTTGGAAAATCTAGGATCAGATTTATGGGATATATTGACAGCTTTTCTTTTATTTCCAATGATTGCCATGACCGTTCGTGTTTTAAATAAATAATGAGAAAAAAGCAAGTTCATAATAACTTGCTTTTCTATATTGGGAGATAGATCTAATATTGAGGAAGATGACTTATTTGAAAACATAATAATAAAGGCACTTAATTTTTGTTTTAGATTGAATGATTTTAGGATAAATTATATAATATTTTCATGGAAAATATAATGAAAATTGCAGAGCAACTAGCTATTAAAGAAGGTCAGATTAGTCAGGTTTTGAGTTTGGCAAGTGAGGGAAATACTATTCCTTTTATTGCTCGTTATCGAAAAGAAGCAACTGGTAATTTAGATGAAGTTCAGATTAAGGCGATTCTTGATTTGGATAAGACGTTGACCAACTTAGCTGAACGTAAAGAGACAGTTTTAGCCAAGATTGCCGAGCAGGGAAAATTAACTCCTGCCTTGCAAAAAGCTATTGAAGACGCTGAAAAGCTGGCAGACGTAGAAGAACTTTATTTACCTTATAAAGAAAAACGTCGAACCAAGGCAACCATTGCTCGAGAACAAGGTTTGGCAGACTTGACACGTTTGATTTTATTAAATGATCCACAACTTATGACAAAAGCTGAAGACTTTGTTTCCGAGCAAGTTCCTACGGTAGATGCAGCTCTTGAAGGTGCGGTGCATATCTTGATTGAAGCTTTGTCCGAAGACAGTCGTTTACGTTCTTGGACTTATAATGAAATTTTCACTTACAGTTTTCTAAAAACAAGTCTGAAAGATGAGAGTTTGGACGATAAGCAGATTTTTCATATTTATTATGATTTTAGTGAAAAATTAGCAGAGCTCAAGGGATATCGTGTTTTGGCCATCAATCGTGGTGAGAAATTAGGTGTTTTAACGGTTAAATTTGAGCACCATTTAGAGAAAATTTATCGTTTTTACCAATCTCGTTTTAAGGTTTTAAATCGTTATATTGAAGAAGCTGTAGTTAAGGCTGCTAAAAGTAAGATTATTCCAGCTATGGAAAGACGGATTCGTTCGGAGTTGACAGAGAAAGCTGAAGATGGTGCCATTAGTCTGTTTTCAACCAATTTACGCCAATTACTTCTAGTCTCTCCTCTTAAGGATAAGATTGTGCTTGGCTTTGATCCAGCCTTTAGAACAGGTGCTAAATTAGCTGTTGTTGATCAAACAGGAAAGCTTTTAGCAACAGAGGTTATCTACCCTGTTCAACCAGCTGCAGCTAGTAAAATTGAACAAGCTAAAGAACGTCTATCTCAGCTGATTGAGACTTATCAAGTGGATATTATTGCTATTGGTAATGGGACAGCCAGCCGAGAAAGTGAGGCTTTTGTAGCCGAAGTCTTACAAAAACACCTTAACACGTCTTATGTTATTGTCAATGAAAGTGGAGCATCCGTTTATTCTGCTAGTGAGTTAGCTAGAGCAGAGTTTCCAGACTTGACCGTCGAAAAACGTTCAGCTATTTCTATTGCCCGTCGCTTGCAAGATCCACTAGCAGAATTGGTTAAGATTGATCCTAAATCAATTGGTGTGGGGCAATATCAACATGATGTGGGACAGAAGAAATTATCTGAACAATTAGACTTTGTCGTTGAAACGGTGGTCAATCAGGTTGGAGTTAATGTTAATACAGCCAGTTCAGCCCTACTTGCTCATGTGGCAGGTTTGAATAAAACCATTTCTGACAATATTGTGAAATACCGTGAAGCACATGGTCGTTTACGTAACCGTCATGACATTAAAAAAGTCCCTCGCTTGGGTGCCAAGGCTTTTGAACAGGCGGCAGGCTTTTTGCGTATCCCTAATGGTGACAATTTGTTGGATAACACAGGTGTTCATCCAGAATCATATGCTACGGTAACAAAACTGCTTGATTATTTGGGAATTGAACAATTGGATGAGTTGGCAAAAACCAAATTAGCTCAATTAGACATTGATGTTACAGCAGAAAAATTGAATGTGGGTGTTTTAACCTTACAAGATATTATTGCTGATCTGTTAAAACCAGGACGCGATTTGCGAGATGATTTTGCCAGTCCTGTCTTACGTCAAGATATTTTGGAATTGAAAGATTTAAAAATTGGGCAAAGACTAGAAGGAACTGTTCGTAATATCGTGGATTTTGGTGCCTTCGTTGATATTGGTTTACACGATGATGGTTTAATCCATATTTCTGATATGAGTCAGTCCTTTATTAAACATCCAAGCCAAGTGGTTTCGGTAGGTGACATCGTGACGGTTTGGATTAAGAGCATTGATGATAAGCGTGAAAAACTCAATTTAAGTTTGGTAGCTTTAGATGAACCTAACTGATTATGTGAAGCGAGTATCTGAGGAGGATTTTGGTTTGCCTTTTAAGCACGAAGCAAAGTGGAATCCTCGTCTAAGAACAACCGGTGGTCGTTTTTTCTTAACAGATGGTCACTTAGATTTTAACCCTAAAATTTATGAAGCCTATGAGTTAAGTATTTTTCGTCAGATTGTTCGCCACGAGCTTTGTCATTACCATCTCTATTTTCAAGGTAAGGGTTACCGTCATCAAGATGATGATTTTAAACAATTGTTACGATCTGTCGATGGTTTACGTTATACGCCAAGACTGACACCAAAATTATTGTTTTCCTATTGTTGTGATGTTTGTGGGCAGACTTATCATCGTAGGCGACGCTTCAACTTAGAGCGTTACCGTTGTGGCTCTTGTCGTGGTCGATTATTTTTAAAAAATCAGTCTTATGACGGATGATTTTATCATCAAAATAGCCTATAATAAACTCATTAAAAGATGAAAATCCATAACAGGAGGATTTAAGATGACATCTGAATTTTATCGCCTAAGGCAAGGTAAGTTGGTTGCAGGGGTAGTTGCAGGTCTAGCTGATAAATTTGGCTGGGATTTAACCTGGGCACGTCTCTTAATTGGTTTATTTATCTACTTTACTGGTTTTGGTTGGCTGATTTATATCCTTTTAGCTTTAACCCTTCCTTATAAGCAAGAAAAAGAAGAAATGTATTGGCAAGGATCGCGTCAGCGTAAAGAAGCTAAACCAGTTGAAGATGATTAAATGATCAGTAACTTAAAATGAAAGTGTAGGTAGCTGTATGTGGCTGACTAGGCTTTCATTTTTTCTTTTGTTTAAAATATGATAAAATAAGGGTAAGATAAAGGAGATGCTATGACAGTTACGGTACAGATGTTAGTTGACAAGCTCAAACTTGAAGTGATTTCAGGAACAGAAGCAGAGCTCAGCAAGTCTATTATCACCTCGGATATTTCAAGACCAGGCCTTGAGATGACGGGTTATTTTGATTATTATTCGCCAGAACGTATTCAGCTCATTGGCATGAAGGAATGGTCTTATATGAATGCTATGACTTCTGGCAATCGCTATGCGGTTTTGCAAAACATGTTTCAAGAGCAAACACCAGCCATGGTTGTTTCTCGTAAATTAGAGATTCCTAAAGAAATGCTACAAGCAGCCAAGGAAGAAGGGGTAGCTCTTTTGCGTAGTCACTTGCCAACAAGTACCATTTCAGGTGAAATGTCTTGGTATTTGAATTCTTGCTTGGCTGAACGAACTAGTGTTCATGGTGTTCTCATGGATATTTATGGCATGGGTGTCTTGATTCAAGGTGATAGCGGGATTGGTAAGAGTGAGACAGGTCTGGAATTGGTTAAGCGTGGTCATCGTCTAGTAGCTGATGACCGAGTTGACATTTACGCCAAGGATGAAGATACGCTTTGGGGTGAACCAGCAGAGATTTTGCGTCACTTGCTTGAGATTAGAGGGGTCGGGATTATTGATGTCATGAGTCTCTATGGTGCTAGTGCCGTTCGAAATTCTTCTCAAGTGCAGCTGGCTGTTTATCTTGAAACCTTTGAACCGAATAAGGTTTTTGATCGCTTAGGTAATAAAAAAGAAGAAATTGAATTGTCAGGGGTAAAAATCCCATTTATTCGTATTCCAGTTAAGACAGGTCGTAATATTTCCATTGTTATCGAGGCAGCAGCTATGAATTATAGAGCCAAACAGATGGGGTATGATGCCACAGAAACTTTTGAAAATCGCCTAACTCAATTGATTAGCCAAAATGGAGCGAGTCATGATTAGTCCGATTATTTTTGAGTGGGGTCCGTTTATAGTACGTTGGTATGCTGTTTGTATTGTTCTTGGCTTAGTTTTGGCCGTTTATTTAGCGATGAAAGAAGCTCCCTATAAGCAGATTAAGCCAGATGATGTTTTAGATTTAATTCTGTTTGCTTTTCCTGTATCTATTATAGGGGCTAGACTTTATTATGTTGCTTTTCAGTGGGATTATTACCGCCAACATTTAAGTGAAATTCCTGCTATTTGGAATGGTGGCATTGCCATCTACGGTGGACTTTTGACAGGACTTTTATGTGTCTATGTTTTTACTCGTCAGCGTTTTATCAATTTTTTTGATTTTTTAGATATTGCAGCTCCTGGAGTACTTTTAGCACAGAGTCTTGGTCGTTGGGGAAATTTTTTTAACCAAGAAGCTTATGGTAAGGCCGTTGAGAAGCTAACAGGCCTACCAGACTTTATTCGTCAACAGATGTATATTGATGGAAGTTATCGATTACCAACTTTCTTGTACGAGTCTCTATGGAATCTTTTGGGTTTCATCTTGATTATGATTGGTCGTCGTAAAAAAGGATTTTTGAAAAGGGGAGAACCAACCTTTTTCTATCTGATGTGGTATGGTTTGGGGCGTTTTGTGATTGAGGGGATGCGAACAGATAGTTTGATGTGGCTAGGTTTTCGTGTTTCTCAGCTTTTATCACTAGTGTTGGTCTTACTTGGTTTGACCTTATTGATTTATCGTCGTTTAAGATTGGAAATTGAAGATTATTAAAAGGAGTAACAAATGAATTTAGGTGGAATTGCATTATTGATTATTGCTTTAGCGGTAGTTGCTTTGGTGGTGTACTTGATTATCTTATTGAAAAAAGTGTCCCAAACTGTCGAAGAAGTGACTAAAACTATCAACGTTTTAACGTCTGATTTGGACGTGACGTTGAATTTAACCAATGGTTTAATGGCCAAGGCTAATGTCTTGGTTGAAGATGTTAATAGCAAGGTCGCTACCATTGATCCCTTGTTTGAAGCTGTGGCTGATTTATCTGTCAGTGTGTCAGACTTAAACACGCAGGCACGTCAATTCAGTCAAAAAGCTAATAGTTCAACGTCTAATTTAGTCAAAGCTGGTATGGCGAGTGGGGCAACGCGTATGGCAAGTAAATTATTGCGTAAAAAAGATAAAAAAGCTTAGTGGGTATAGAATAGGAGATAAGAGCTATGAGTAAATTTTTTAGAACAGTATTATTTGGCAGTCTAAGTGGTGCTACTGCGGCTTATCTTTTAACGAGTAAGGAAGGCAAGGTCTTACAAAGTAAAGCCAAGAATTTCATTGTAGCTTATCAAGAAAATCCAGAAGCCTATCATGAATTGGTTAAAGAAAAAATTGATTATTATCGTCAACAGATGATCAAAAAAGTTCAATCTTATCAAGAGGATTTGCAAACAACCTTAGATAAAGACGCTGAATTGACGGAGCAAGCAGAAAAGCTACCAGAAGTAAGTGCCTATATTGATGATATTGTCCTTGACTATGATGATATGATTAACAAAAAAAAGTAGCGAAAGATTTCGCTACTTTTAATGTTTCATCGAAAAAATAAAATAAGATAGGGTAGAAGTTAAGGCGGTACTAATTAAGATAGCTAATAGAAAGGCCCAACCAACTCCAATTTCAAGTGAGAGTAGAACAAAGCAAGATAACACAGATAAAATAGAAAAGATTGTAACGCGTGCAAAAAAGACCAGCTCACGAAATTTAGCGCTGTTGCTATTTAATTCTTGAAATTCTCTGTATTTTGGCGAGTAAGAAATTTGTAAGTCTTCTTCAAATTCTTCAATTCTCTGCCGTTTCAAGTTTGCTGGCATTCTAATCTCCTTTGTTAATCTTTTTCATTATACCATAGTATCGAAAATTTGTCATATTAAATCAAAAAAAATTTGCTTATCATGAATTTTTGTTATAATAGGTTACGAATAAATGGTAAAAGGAGGTTTATATGGCAGAGTTCAAATTTGAAATTGTTGAAGAATTATTGGTTTTGTCAACCAATGATAAGGGCTGGAGCAAGGAACTGAATCGCGTCAGCTTTAATGGTGCTGAGCCAAAGTATGACATTCGTTCTTGGAATGCAGATCATAGTAAGATGGGAAAAGGGATTACTCTGACAAATGAGGAATTTAATACCTTATTAGAAGCCTTTCGTTCAAAAAAATAGTCTAGGATTTTCTAGACTATTTTTTTCGTTTTCTTAACCAATCAGCCAAGCTAATCATGAGAAAGGTAATGCCTAAATAGATAAACATCATTTTATTTTTTGATTGTGATAGCAAGCCATACATGATGAAAATAAGGGCAGATAAATTGGTTATTGTTCGATTAGTTTTCATAGGCAATGATTATTTCATGGTTGGGAATAAGAGAACATCACGAATTGATGTGGTATCAGTGAGTAGCATACATAGGCGGTCGATACCGATTCCTAGACCACCTGTTGGAGGCATACCGTATTCAAGGGCTTCGACATAATCATAGTCAATACCAGTTGCCTCATCATCACCCAATTCTTTAGCTTTAGCTTGTGCTTTAAAGCGTTCTAATTGATCAAGTGGGTCATTAAGTTCTGTGAAGGCATTTCCATATTCTTTAGTCATGATAAAGAGTTCAAAACGATCGGTAAAGCGTTTATCTTGGTCATTCATCTTAGCCAATGGTGAAATTTCAACTGGGTGTCCATAGACAAAGGTTGGTTGAATTAAGGTCTTTTCCACAAATTCTTCAAAGAAGGCATTGATGATATGGCCGACGGTAAAGTGTTTCTCAACAGCCACCTTGTGTTCTTTGGCAAGAGCAGTGGCGTCTTCTAAACTCATTTCTTGCCAGAAATTAACGCCAGTTTGTTCCTTAATGGCATCTACCATGTGAACACGTTTGAATGCTTGATGGATATTTAGTTCAGTATCTTGATACTTGATTGGGCCATCTCCCTTGACCTTTTGAGCAACGTGTTGGATAATTCCCTCAGTCAAGTCCATCACGTCTGTGTAGTCATGATAGGCTGTGTAAAGTTCTAGCATGGTAAATTCTGGATTATGGGTTTGGTCAACCCCTTCGTTACGAAAGACACGACCGATTTCATAAACTTTTTCCATACCACCGACAATCAAGCGCTTGAGATGAAGTTCAAGGGCAATGCGCAGCACCATATCCATGCTTAGTGCATTGTGATGGGTATTAAATGGCCTTGCAGCAGCTCCACCAGCTTCATTGTGAAGAACAGGAGTTTCAACTTCTAGATAACCAAGACCATCAAGGTAACGACGGATTTCTGAAATCACACGGCTACGTGTGGTAAAACGATCAAAACTCTCACGATTAGAGATTAAATCCAAATAACGTTTACGATAGATGGTTTCGATGTCAGTCAGGCCGTGGAATTTCTCAGGTAGGGGACGAAGCGCCTTAGACAAATGTGTTAGTTTGGTTGCTTTGATAGAGAGTTCCCCCATGTCAGTACGCATGATTTGTCCTTCAACACCAAGGAAATCACCAAGGTCAGCTTTTTTGAAAATATCATAATTTTCTTCTCCAACCATATCTTTACGAACATAGATTTGTAATTGCCCCTCACGGTCTTGGATATGGGCAAAGCCAGCTTTTCCCTTGCCTCGCTTGGTCATCAGACGTCCAGCGATGATTGCCGTTTGATTAAGTTCTAGTAGGTCTTCTTTACTTTTATCAGCATATTGTGCTTTTAAGCTAGCTGAATCAGCAGTGCGTTCAAATCGTTTACCAAAAGGGTCGATACCTTGTTGGCTTAGTTCATTCATTTTGTCACGACGGACTAATTGTTGGTCGTTTAGTTCTTCAATATGTTCTGTGGACATGTCTTCCTCCAAAAGTTTCTTTCTCTTTTATTCTATCATAAATTGAGCAAAATTTCACAGTAGGATAGCTAAGTTTATATGTTGTAGAGGCCAGTATTATTTTAACTCTAGTAAAAAATCTCCTCTTTTAGAGGAGATTAGTTGGTTAAGGCCAATTCTTCCTTTACTTGAAAATGTGAGGTGTCATTCCAACTTAGGAGTTGGAAATTGACCATGTCTTGACTTTCAAGGATTGTTAGGCTAGCATTGTCCAATCTACCATGGCGTCGAAGTTGAGCTGTGCTATAACCAAGTAGATGGCCGATACCAGCAACTAATGAGGCGCCATGACCAACGATTAGAACGGTGTCGTATTTTTCAGGATCAAGTTGGGTGACAAAATTAGCGATACGCTGAGTGACTTGATAGACACTTTCAGCATCGAAAATGTCGTTGTTGAAACACGAAAGATTGTGGGTGAAGGCATAAATTTGTCGAGGATAAATCGCCTGCATTAGACTAATTTTTTTACCTTCTAGGTTTCCCAACCCCCATTCGCGTAATTGGGGACTAATTTCAATCGGTTTTGGTTGATGGTTTTCTTGGTTAATAAGTTGGGCAGTTTCAAGGGCTCGAGTCAAATCACTAGAAAAAATAGCATCAAAATCAATAGCTCTTAGGTGTTGACCAAGAGCGATAATATCTTCTTTACCATCTTCTAGTAGGCTAGGATTGAGGCTAGCTCCTTGAAAAATACCTTGACGGTTCCAAATGGTTTGACCGTGACGAACAAAGTATATCTTCATGTGGGAAATCTCCTATTTCTTGATATTAGTTAATGTCGTGTATTAAGTCTGCAAATGCTGCTTGAACAAAGTCAGCCAAATCTTGACTATCGATTTGGATAGAACGACCAAGTTCACCAGCAGATACAATGATTTGCCCTAAATTTAGAGCCGTTTGATCAATAAAAATTGGGAAAGGGTGTCGTTGACGAATGCCAATGGGATTGTTAGCACCGTGAATGTAACCCGTTGTCTTTTCCAAGTCCTTCTGTGGAATCATCTGAACCTTTTTATTTTGGGATAATTTAGCTAATTTCTTCTCGGATACCTGAGTCGTTAGCGGCACAAGAGCAATCAAGGTTCCTGTCTTGTCACCTGTTAGAGCTAAGGTTTTGAAAATCCGTTCTTTTTGAATTTCTGTTGGTACTTGCTCGGTTAGGGCATTAAGTGCTAGACTTTGGTAGCTGATTTTTTGCTTGTCTAAAATTTGCTCAACAAGAGTTTTCTTTAATTTGTGTTTTTTACTCATTTGTATTTTTCTTCTAATTTGCTCATCCAAGCTCCAAGTCCTACCCCTGCTAGAAATAGAAGCAGTGAGAGCAAGATTGTGAACCAGTTGATACCAGCGTAAGAAATGGCTTCTTTACTATTTGGCACTGGAATGATAATCAAAAGGGTGCTAGAGAGAACAAGGCCGATGATGAAATGATACACTTTGGAATGATAGTTGGCTAAGGCATAATCCATAGCTTTGGAAAATAGTAATACAGCTAAACCACCACCGATAGCAATGGGAAGAAAGACGCCTGTCAAATCCAAACGTTTGAAGCCATTAAGCATTGGGCTATATAAACCAAGAATGAGTAGTAAGTTAGACGGGCTAAGGCCAGGTACTAAAATACCAAGGGCAATCAAGCTACCAGCCAATATAAAGCTCAAGAAGTTGGCAGGAAGAGTACCGATGAGATTATTTAGATTATAGAGTAAGAAACCAGATAGGACAAAGGTGACCAGTAGAATTAGCCAATCCGTTTGCTGGCGTGGGCTTTTTGAGCTGGCTTCTTGCCAAAGACTAGGTAGAGTACCAATAATTGCTCCAGTAAAGGCCCAAAGAACAGGAACTTGATAATGACTTAGAAGATACTCTAACGGTGCTGAAAAGAGTGCGATTCCAAGAATCCCCCCAATTCCAACAGGTAGGAAAAAGAGGAGATTGTTGACAAAATCTTTAGAGATATGAGCAAGAAAAGAAATAATCTTTTCATAAAGCCCTAAAATTGAAGCCAACACCCCACCTGAAACACCAGGTAAAATAAAGCCAAGAGCGATAATAATTCCCTTAATGAGTCTTGTCAACCAAGATAGCATAGTAACCTCCAAAATAAAAAATGGCATTTATTTCATTATACCATTTTTTAGCTTATTTGGTTGAGTTAAACAGAGAATAGTTTAGGGTTTTTCTTGGATAAAAGTAATAGCACGACACTGACTAGGATAGCAGACGGCAACATGTAGCTGGCATTGTAACTTAGAGAATAGAGCCAAACAGGTGTGCCTTTTGGCGCATAAGCACTATAAAACACAATACCGGCTAGGGTATGGGCAAATAATCTCGCTAGGCTAGCCAAACTCACTCCAAGTAGGAGCCTACCAGTGCTTAGTTTACCTGTATGTTTAAGGTGGACAAGACCAGCTAGTCCAATCATGGCATAAGCGATTGGATAGTCGAGCAAAAATTGCAAAGGACTGAGAAAATAGCCTCCTAAAAAGAGTTGTAGCCCTCCAGCCAAGCCTCCTAAGAATAAGCCTGCAGCTAGGCCATGGCGTAGGGCAAAAATGATAAGAGGGAGCATTCCAAGTGAGATGTTCCCTCCTTGTGGTAGTTGAAATAAGATCAGCTTATCTAAAATCAGAGCAAGGGCAAGTAGTAAGGCACGTTCGGTCACTTTGGTAGATGCTAATGATGACATAAAAAACTCCTTTCTGTGACAGTCAGGAGTTTAAACTTTTAGTCACAATCCCTACGCTAGTGTTAACTAGATCAGGTGTTGAGGATTTCGTCTATGCTAGACGATCTCAGCAAAATGCACTCCTATGTGTCAATCATGATTTAATTTATTAGTTAAAAGTCTATCATGAAAGCCCTTTTTTAGCAAGGGTTTGGCCTAAATAAAAACAACTAAGCTAGAAAATACTAGCTTAGTTGTTGAGTTTGCCAAAGAGTTTTTCATAAATCGCTCTTTGGTTTTTGCTACTAGGAATCTGATTGAGGTCAAGTGCCTTATCAAATCCATTAAGATAACCTTGAGAGGTGTATTGATGTAAATCGTAGCTAAGGTTGGTTTCAGGTAGTGCTTCAAAGTAACCGGAGTCTGTCCCATAGGCGGGGAACCAGACAGCATCAAATTTATCAATCGAGATAGATTGTTCTTGCATGAAGTAAGTCCCAATATAGATGCCAACATTTTTAGCACCAAGGCGTTTTAGCTCTTTACGAAAAGCTTCAACCCCAGCGTCCATATCTTTCATGGTCACTTCTTCCACATCAATCCAGTAGAAAGTAGGGTTATAAGGCGAGGCATTTTTATAGAAGATTTGAGCTTCTTCTTTCATTTCCTTAACGCTTCGTCCTAAGGCGTAACTATAGACGGCAACAGGAACATTACGCTTTTGGAATTCTTGGATATGTTTCTTAAAGGATTTGTCAACCCCAGTAGTGTAGGCGGCATTATTACTGGTAGTAATTTGTGACCCACCAAAAACACGGACAATGGCCCCTGAAATATTTTTCGAAAGAACATCATAATTTATTTCTTCAGGTAGTTGCCAACCAGAAACGTCAATAATTGGATTTAGAACAAGATCATCCTCAGACGAATCAGTTTCTTCTTCATCGCTTGAACGACTAGTCGCTGTTGGAATGGTTTGTTTGGCTAATTTTAAGGTTTCTTTCTGTACTAGAGTAGAATGGATTTTGCCAATTAACAGGATTAGGGTGATCAAGCCGAAGAAAAGAAAGACAACAATTGGTTTAATTTTTCTTCTCATCATTATTTATTATAGCTCAATTCATTAAAAAAATCAAAGCACTTATCTCGAAAGCCTGATTTAAACTTATTCCAGGCATTTCATTTAAGATGAACCAGAGCTTACAAAGTTAACTTGATTTGATAAAATAGAAAAAGAGGTGTTGATATGTCTTTGAAACAATTAAGTCGAGTGGCTGTTTTATCAGCTCTTTGTGTAGTCTTACGTTACTTGTTTGCCCCATTACCAAATGTTCAACCATTAACGGCAATTTTTCTAGTTTTGGCTAGTGTGAATGGTCTAGCAGAAAGCTTGGGTGTCATGGCCATTTCGCTTTTGGTCAGTAGTTTTTTTTTCCTATTTGGTCCGTGGGTCTTTTGGCAAATAGTCTCATTTACTCTGGTCATTTTGTTTTGGCAGTTTTTGATTTTTCCATGGGCCAAGCAGGCGATGGTACTACAAGCTCTTGGGGCAGCGAGTTTGGCTTTTTTTTATGGGATGATGATTGATGGCTTGATGGCACTTTTTTATGGAAGTAACCCTTGGTTGCATATGATAGCAGGGACAAGTTTTAATCTAGTCCATGCTTTATCAACTCTAGTGTGTTATCCGCTTGTTATTCAGATGTTTAGGAGATTTGAAGATGAAAAAATTATTTAGTTTTGTATTGGTGTTATTTAGCTTTTTATTGGTGGCATGCAGGCAGCTAACAGAGCAATCAGTTGAAGAGCCCAATCCACAGTCCAGTCTTGTTTCAGAACAAGTGAGGGTTCAGCTAATTGTGAAATTTGACCAATCAAGTCAGGAAAAAACTCTGACACTTGAAAAAGAAGAAACGATCATGACGATCTTGAAAGCTAATTATGATGTCAAGGAAGTTAATGGTTTTATTACTGCTATTGATGGGGTTGAACAAGATGAGGCGGCCAAAAGATACTGGTTATTCAAGGTTAATGGTCAAATGGCCCCTAAGGGTGCTGATCAGATGGTAGTAAAAGATGGCGATGTGATTGAGTTTTATCAAGAAAGCTTTTAGTGTGCCTTGTGCTAGTATTGTTAAGATGGTATTTTAATTGAAAAAATGGTAAGATAGTCAGTAGGTTTAGCCAATAAAGGAGGCAACTGTGAACATTCCCAAATTAGAAAATTTGAATAGTAAAGAAACCGTTAATGAAGAAGTGGAGCTGTTAACTCGCTTGCTACAAGAAGTTACTAAGGACTTGGTCAGTGAGCGAATTTTTCAGTTAATCCAACGTTTAACAGATTTATCAATAACAGAGAACTATGATCAGCTTGAAAAACTGATTCAGCAAATTGATAACCAAGAGATGATCATGGTGGCTCGCTATTTTTCAATTTTGCCACTTTTAATCAATATTTCTGAAGATGTGGAGTTGGCCTATGAGGTCAATTACTGTAATAATGTGGGGCAAGATTATCAAGGAAAATTATCCTTGATTATGGATGAAGTTGCTCATCATCAAGACGGTCAGGCCATCTTAGAAGCTGCCAACGTCGTACCTGTCTTAACGGCCCATCCAACCCAAGTTCAACGTCGTACCATGTTGGGCTTGACCAATCAAATTTATCTTCTTTTACGTCAGCGACGTGATTTGAGAGAAGGAAGCCTTAATCAAGAAAAATGGCAGCAAGATTTACGACGTCAGATTGAGTTGATGATGCAATCTGATATTATCCGTGAGAAGAAACTTAAGGTTAAAAATGAGATTAGTAATGTCACAGAGTATTACAATCGTTCCTTGATTCCTGCCATTACCAAGTTGGTCAAAACCTATCAAGATTTAGCAAAGGATAAGGGCTTATTACTTGAAAAAGCTAATCCGATTAGCATGGGCATGTGGATTGGTGGTGACCGTGATGGAAATCCTTTTGTAACTGCAGACACCTTAAAATTATCTGCCTTGACACAGGCAGAAGTCATTCTAACTTATTATATGACGATGGTGGATAAACTTTATGACGCCTTTTCCATCTCAACTAATCTGATTCCAGCAAGCTCAGCGGTGGTAGAGTTAGCGAAAAAATCTCAACACACGTCTGAATTTCGTGAAAAAGAGCTTTATCGTCAGGCTTTTTCTTATATCAAAAACAGTCTGCGTCATACGTTGGGATATATTAGTCAAGATCAAAAGGTTGCTCCTTACTATGCCAAGGCTAGCGATTTTAAGAAAGATTTGCTGCTGATTCAATCCTCTTTATTAGAGCACAAGGGACAACATCTTTTGACGGGTGAGTTTTCAGAATTATTGCAAGCAGTAGATGTCTTTGGTTTTTATTTAGCCAGTATCGACTTAAGACAGGATTCGAGTGTTCATGAGTCTTGTGTAGCTGAGCTTTTACAAACAGCAGGCATTGAAGACAATTATAAAGCCTTATCAGAAACTGACAAATGTCAATTGTTATTAACTACCTTAACCCAAGATCCACGCAGCTTATCTTCAAGTCTTTTACCTAAGTCTGAGCAGTTGAAAACGGAATTGGCTATTTTTGACATGGCAAGACAGCTTAAAGATAAGATGGGAGAAGAGATTGTTCGTCAACACATCATTTCTCATTCAGAAAGTGTGTCAGATTTGTTAGAATTAGCTATTCTCTTAAAGGAAGTTGGCTTGGTTGATAAGCAAACTGCCAGAGTTAGAATTGTACCTCTTTTTGAAACCATTGATGATTTGAATAATGCTTATGACATTATGGAGGCTTACTTCAATTTACCGATTGTTAAAACTTGGCTAAAGGACAATCAGCATGACCAAGAAATCATGCTGGGCTATTCGGATAGTAATAAAGATGGAGGCTATCTAGCGTCTGGTTGGACTTTATATAAGGCTCAGCAGGATTTAACCAATCTTGGTGAACAGCATGGTATCAAGGTCACCTTCTTCCATGGTCGTGGAGGGACAGTTGGTCGTGGGGGAGGTCCGTCTTATGATGCGATTACCTCACAGCCGGCAGGTACGATTAAAAATCGTCTTCGTTTGACAGAACAAGGAGAGGTCATTGGTAATAAATATGGTAATCAAGATGCAGCTTATTATCACTTGGAAATGTTGTTGTCAGCGACCCTAAACCGTATGATTAAGGAAAGGCAAACCAAGCCAGAAGATTTAGTTGGCTACCGGCAAATCATGGATGAGATTGTTGCAGATAGTTATCAGACTTACCGCCATCTCGTCTTTGAACACCCACATTTTTATGATTATTTTTTTGCGGCTAGCCCAATTCGTGAGGTATCAAGTTTGAACATTGGTTCTCGTCCAGCAGCTCGTAAAACCATTACTGATATTTCTGATTTAAGAGCAATTCCTTGGGTGTTTTCTTGGTCACAAAATCGTGTCATGCTGCCAGGTTGGTACGGTGTTGGCTCAAGTTTTAAAAAATTTATTGATCAAGACACAGAAAATCTTGGCAAACTACAAAAGATGTATCAAAACTGGCCGTTTTTCAAGAGCTTATTGTCTAATGTTGATATGGTGCTTTCCAAATCTAACATGACCATTGCTTATCAGTACGCACAGCTTTGTCAGGATGAGTCAGTGAAGGAGGTTTATCAACTCCTGCTTAAAGAGTGGGAATTGACGAAGATGATGATTTTGGCAATTGAACAAGAAGAAGACCTCTTGGCTGAAAATCCATATTTAAGAGCAAGCTTGGCTTTTCGCTTGCCTTACTTTAATGTTTTAAATTATATTCAATTGGAACTGATTAAACGTTCGCGTCAAGGGGATCTAGCAAAAGGAGAAGATCATTTAATTCATATTACCATAAACGGAATTGCGACAGGTTTACGTAATTCAGGTTAGGTTAATAGACATTAAGAAGATTAAGGCTTGCCTAATCTTCTTTGTTTTTTCTAGGTAAAGATGATATAATCGAAACTGCAGTTTAGTCGTAAACGGAGGGAACTATGAAAATTGACAAAAAACACCTCTTGAATTATTCCATTTTAATCCCCTATTTGATTTTGTCTATTGTAGGATTGATTGTGGTGTATTCAACAACCAGTGCAACCTTGATTCAATATGGTCTGAATCCTTTTAAGTCAGTCATTAACCAAGGCGTGTTTTGGATCATCAGCCTGCTTGCCATTACCTTTATTTATAAGTTGAAGTTGAATTTTTTGAAAAATTCTCGTGTTTTAAGCCTTGTTATGCTGATTGAGATGGGTTTGTTGCTGATTGCTCGTTTTTTTACCAAGCAGGTCAATGGCGCTCATGGTTGGATTGTACTTGGTCCAATTAGTTTTCAGCCAGCAGAATACTTAAAAATTATTATGATTTGGTTTTTGGCTTTTACTTTTGCCAAACGTCAAAAACTAATCGAACGTTATGATTATCAAGCCCTAACCAAGCGACGCTGGTGGCCGCGCCAATTGTCTGATTTAAAGGATTGGCGATTTTACTCGTTAGTTATGATTTTACTAGTAGCTTCCCAGCCCGATTTGGGTAATGCAACCATCATCGTTTTGACCAGTATTGTCATGTTTTCGATTAGTGGCATTGGTTACCGATGGTTTTCTGCTTTGCTGAGTGTGATTGTCGCAACATCCACCCTTTTTCTAGGCTTGATTTCGCTAGTGGGGGTAGAAACGATTTCTAAAGTCCCAGTTTTTGGTTATGTTGCTAAACGGTTTAGTGCTTTTTTCAATCCCTTCAAAGATTTGACCAATTCAGGACATCAACTAGCTAATTCTTATTATGCCATGAGTAATGGTGGTTGGTTTGGTCTAGGGTTAGGAAATTCTATTGAGAAAAAAGGTTACCTGCCAGAAGCCCAGACAGACTTTGTGTTTTCTATTGTTATTGAAGAGTTGGGCTTGATTGGTGCCGGTTTAATTCTAGCTATTGTATTCTTTTTGATTTTGAGAATTTTATTGGTGGGGATGAAGTCTAACAATGCTTTCAATGCTATGATTTCCTTGGGAGTTGGCAGTATGCTCTTGATGCAGGTCTTTATCAATATTGGTGGGATTTCTGGCTTAATTCCTTCAACAGGAGTGACGTTTCCGTTCTTATCACAAGGGGGAAATAGTGTCCTAGTGCTTTCAGTAGCGATTGGGTTTGTTCTTAATATTGATGCCAGTGAGAAAAGAGAGAGAATCTTCCAAGAAGCAGAAGAGAACTATCATAGTAGAATGTCTGATGAGTACATGAAAGAGCAAGCTAAAATTATTAAATTAAGAGAAGATGATAAAGAGGTTTAGGTTTTATAAAAGCCTAGACTTTTTATTTTTCATAAATAGATGTCAATCAAGGAAAAAAATGATATAATTTATAAAGATAAAAAGAAAGGATAGCGAATAATGGAAGCGCTTAAAAAGATGGCTGGTATTAAAGCAGCAGATTATGTCCATGATGGCATGATTGTTGGTCTGGGTACTGGTTCAACGGCCTATTATTTTGTGGAAGAGCTTGGTCGTCGCGTCAAAGAAGAAGGCTTACAAATTACAGGTGTGACAACGTCTAGTCGGACGAGTGAACAGGCTAAACAACTCGGTATTCCACTAAAATCGATTGATGAAGTGGATCAAGTTGATGTGACTGTTGATGGGGCTGACGAAGTTGATCGTGCTTTTAATGGCATCAAAGGTGGTGGAGCCGCTCTTTTGATGGAAAAGGTGGTTGCTACACCAACTAAGTACTATATTTGGGTGGTTGATGAAACCAAATTAGTTGATCATCTAGGAGCTTTCAAGCTGCCTGTTGAAGTTGTTCGATATGGAGCGGAGCAGGTTTTTCGTCGTTTTGAGCGAGCTGGTTATAAACCGTCATTTCGTCAAAATGGAGATCAACGTCATCTGACCGATATGGGCAACTACATCATCGATCTTGATTTAGGTTTGATTTCAGATCCAGTTGCTTTTGGAGAAGAATTAGACCATACAGTAGGTGTGGTTGAGCATGGTCTGTTCAATGGCATGGTTGATTTAGTTATTGTGGCCGGTCAATCAGGCTTAACGATTTTAGAAGCTAATAAGAAATAAATTTATAGGAGAATAAACATGTCAAAATTTGATCGCATTCATCTAGTCGTCATGGATTCAGTTGGTATTGGTGCTGCTCCAGATGCAGATAAGTTTTTTAACGCTGGTACACCAGATACCGAATCAGACACTCTAGGACATATTTCAGAGCAAGCAGGTCTTAATCTACCACACATGGCTAAGATTGGTTTAGGGAATATTCCACGTGAGGAAGCCTTGGCCACTGTTTCCGCAGAAGCAAATCCAAGTGGTTATGTGACTAAGCTAGAAGAAGTTTCTTTAGGTAAGGATACCATGACAGGTCACTGGGAAATCATGGGACTAAATATCACAGAACCATTTGATACGTTCTGGGATGGTTTTCCAGAAGATATTCTAGTTAAGATTGAAGAATTTTCTGGTCGTAAGGTCATTCGTGAAGCGAATAAACCTTATTCAGGAACTGCTGTCATTGACGATTTTGGACCACGTCAGATGGAAACAGGCGAGTTGATTGTTTACACGTCAGCAGACCCAGTTTTGCAGATTGCTGCCCACGAAGAGGTTATTCCACTAGATGAGTTGTATCGTATTTGTGAATACGCTCGCTCAATTACTTTGGAGCGTCCAACCCTTCTTGGTCGTATTATTGCTCGTCCTTATGTCGGAACACCAGGTCATTTCACACGAACAGCTAACCGTCATGACTATGCTGTATCACCATTTGAACCAACAGTGTTGAATAAACTGGCTGACGCAGGTGTGCCAACTTATTCTGTTGGTAAAATCAGTGACATTTTTAATGCGTCAGGCATTACCAATGACATGGGTCATACTAAATCTAATATGCATGGTGTGGATGTCTTGATTGAAACCTTGAAATTAAAAGAATTTGATCGTGGTTTCTCATTTACCAATCTAGTTGACTTTGATGCCGTTTATGGTCACCGTCGTGATGTCGAAGGCTATCGTGATTGCCTGGAAGAGTTTGATGCTCGCTTGCCAGAAATTATGGAAAATATGCGTGAAAATGATTTGCTCTTGATTACGGCTGACCATGGTAATGATCCAACTTATGCGGGAACTGATCATACGCGTGAGTATGTGCCATTATTGGCTTACAGTAAGTCATTCACAGGAAACGGTGTCTTGCCAGTTGGACATTTTGCGGATATTTCAGCAACTGTAGCTGATAATTTCGGTGTTGATAAAGCTATGATTGGTGAGAGCTTCTTGGATAAATTAGTTTAATAAAAATAAGGAGAAAGAAAATGAGCTTAATGGTTAAAATTAAAGAAACAGCAGCTTTCTTGAAAGAAAAAGGCATGACAGCCCCAGAATTTGGTTTGATTTTGGGTTCAGGCTTGGGAGAATTAGCAGAAGAAATTACGAACTCAATCGTACTTGATTATGCAGAGATTCCTAACTGGGGTCAATCAACAGTCGTTGGTCATGCAGGGAAATTAGTTTATGGCGATTTGGCTGGTCGCAAAGTTTTGGCACTACAAGGTCGCTTCCATTTCTACGAGGGCAACGCTCTTGATGTGGTGACTTTCCCAGTTCGTGTCATGAAAGCTTTAGGATGTACAGGAGTTCTTGTCACTAATGCTGCAGGTGGTATTGGCTATGGTCCAGGAACCTTGATGACAATTTCTGACCATATCAATATGACAGGTCAAAATCCACTCATTGGTGAAAACTTAGATGAGTTTGGCCCACGTTTCCCAGACATGTCTAATGCCTATACCGCTGAATACCGTCAGGTAGCTCATCGTGTGGCAGAAAACTTGGGTGTCAAATTGGATACAGGTGTTTATTTAGGGGTAACAGGTCCATGTTATGAAACACCAGCTGAGATTTTAGCTTATAAGAATATGGGAGCTCATGCTGTTGGCATGTCAACTGTTCCAGAGGTTATTGTGGCAGCACATTCTGGTTTGAAGGTCCTAGGTATTTCAGCGATTACAAATTTTGCTGCTGGTTTCCAATCAGAACTAAATCATGAAGAAGTCGTTGAGGTGACTCAACAAATTAAGGGGAATTTCAAGGATTTAATTAAGGCAATCTTAGCGGAGCTATAATTTTGAGTCTTAAACGAGATGATATTTTCTTGCTTGGCTTGACCATACTCATTGGTGTATTAACAGGCCTTGTTGCCATCGGTTTACATGACCTTTTAAAGATTATTCAAAAACTAGCTTACGGCTATGTGGATGGTCAATTTTTAGTCTTGTCAAGGTCAGTTCCCATTTGGCGACGAGTGGTATCAGTTAGCTTAGGTGGTTTATTAGCAGCTTTGGCTTGGTATTTGTTGCAGAAAAAACAACCCTTGGTTTCGATTAAAGGACAACTAAAGCAAGCAACTTTAGGCAAGCGCCCCTCCTTTTTTCAACATCTTACTCACGCCTTGACTCAAATTTTATTGGTAGGTATGGGTGGCCCTGTTGGCAAGGAAGTTGCGCCTAGGGAATTAGGAGCTTTAATTAGTGGTCAGTTAACCAGTCGTTTTCAATTATCGACTGAAAAGAGAGAATTAATGATTGCGTCAGCCGCGGCAGCAGGTCTATCTGCTGTCTATCAAACTCCGATTGCTAGTTTCTTCTTTCTTTTCGAAGGGATGAAGGCTAAAAAAAACTGGTCAAGTGTTCAGTTGGGTTTGCTGATGATTTTGGTGGCGACCTATACAGCTCGTCTAGGAATTGCCCCTAAGCCGACTTATCAAGTGACTCAACTAACCAATAGCTCATCAACTTGGTTATTAGCTCTTGTTTTAGGTCTGTGTTTGCCACCTTTTGGGCTTATTTTTCGTAACTTGGTTCAGAAAATGGAACAAGAAAGGATTAAAAAGGTTAGCATTTTATGGTGGTTACCTCTTAGTATGATTTTGGTTGCATTTGCTAGTATCTTTTTTCCAGAAATCCTTGGCAATGGTCGTGATACTGTACAAGCAGCTTTTCTTGGTTTAAGTTGGCCCTATGCTTTGTCCTTGTTAATCGTTAAAGGGAGTCTAGTACTTCTGGCTTTGAAAGCAGGAGCTTACGGTGGTACTCTAACCCCAGGGTTTGCCATGGGTTCTTTGATGGGGCTGTTAATTGGTTTATTATTCTTTTTTTGGTTGCCTAATCTTTCTTTGGCTGAAGCCAGTATTATTGGTGCAGGTACTTTTTTATCTGTTTCAATGGCAACCCCTTTAACAGCTATTTTTCTAACCATGACTTTTACAGGTCAAACTTTTCTAACCTTGCCACCGATTTTTTTATCCGTTGGCTTGGCTTGTATGATAACAAAAATAATAAATAATAAAAAATAAGGAGATAAGTATGTCAATTCATATTGGTGCCCAAAAGGGTGAAATTGCAGATAAAATTTTGTTGCCAGGAGATCCTTTGCGTGCTAAATTTATTGCAGAGAATTTTTTGGAAGATGCGGTGTGTTTCAATGAAATTCGTGGTATGCTAGGTTATACAGGAACTTATAAAGGCCATCGTGTCAGCGTTATGGGGACAGGTATGGGAATGCCTTCAATTTCTATTTACGCCAATGAGTTGATTTCTTTCTATGACGTTAAGAAATTGATTCGTGTGGGTACTGCAGGTTCTTTGAATAAGGATGTGCGTGTCCGTGATTTAGTATTGGCTCAAGCTGCTGCAACGACATCTGCTATTATTCGTAATGATTGGCCAGAGTACGATTTCCCACAAATTGCAGATTTTGATTTGTTGGATAAGGCTTATCATATTGCTAAAGATTTGGGCATGACAACTCATGTTGGTAGCGTCTTGTCTGCTGATTTGTTCTATTCTGATTTGGGTGAGAAAAATCTTAAATTAGGTAGTATGGGTGTTAAGGCTGTTGAGATGGAAGCGGCCGCGCTCTACTACTTAGGTGCTAAACATAATGTACAAACTTTAGCTTTGATGACGATTTCTGATAGTTTGATTGATCCATCTCAAGATACCACAGCAGAAGAACGCCAAACTAGCTTTACTGATATGATGACAGTTGGGCTAGAAACCTTAATTGCAGAGTAAATAAAAAAGAGCTTATTTTAGCTCTTTTTTAATAAAATTATCCCATTCACTTTAAGTGATGGGATATTTTATTAACGTAATTAAGGACTCTCCACTTGAGTATCTATGCTACTTTCTTCAATTAGTTCGGTTGAAGAAGTTGCCGTGAGACTAGCTAAGGTTTCTTGAATTTTGAGATAGCTTGGTGCCTGATAAAGCGAAGTAGTTGATTTATTACTGTTGGTACTATAAAGGCTAGTCGATTTATTCCCCATACTCTTCTCAATAGCTTTCAAAGCGTCTAAAGATTTTGTATAAGAAATAGTTGATGTATCAACAGGTTCGATACCACTATCTTTATAGAAACGAAGTAGGTCACCGGTCTGAATGCTGTCGCTGATGCTGAGTTGTAGCTTAGTGGCTTCTTTAATCGCATTAACAGCTTCCAAGGTGCTTTCGTCAGGATTAGTAATTTCTTCTCCCGTTTCTGTTTTGTACAATTTACCAGAATAGCTGGTGTAGTCTGGTGTAACAAAATTACCTGAAGTACGGAAGGTCACAATTTGTTGGTTATCTGGTGAGAGTAAATCTTGTCCTAGTTGGATAAAGTTACGACTGTCAATTCCTAAAACATGTAAGAGAGTGGGAAGGGCGTCAATTTCTCCACCGAAAGTGGAACTGACAAAGCCTTTGTCCATCCCGGGAATATGAATCATATATGGCACACGTTGCAACATGGCATTATCATAGTCTGTCCAAGTTTCTGAATTTTTGTCTAACAATGGAGCTAAGTCTGGATTTCTTGAATTTGAAATCCCATAATGATCGCCATACATGACAATAATGGAATTATCATAAAGTCCAGATGCTTTCAGATAGTTGAAGAACGCTTCTAAGGCAGAATCTAAATAATTCGCAGTAGCAAAATAGCCATTTATGGTTTCATCATCTGTCTTAGCAAGTGGAAATCCCTTTTCATCACCAGTTAGATTTTGATATGGGTAATGGTTAGATACTGTGATAAATTTAGTATAAAATGGTTGCTGCATTCGTTCGAGATATTTGATTGAATCGGCAAACATAACCTTGTCGTTGAGTCCGTATTGGAAAGAATTATCTTTTGTAGGTTTGGACATATAAGACTGGTCGAAGAAGTAGTTGTAGCCCAGTTGTTTATAAACATTATTTCGATTCCAGAACGTTCCATTATTACCATGGAAGACAGCACTGGTATAACCTTCCAAGTCAGCTAAAATTTGTGGTGCAGCTTGTTGTGTATTGTCGCCACCATATTGGACAAAGAAGGAACCTTGATTAAGTCCGAAAAGTGAGGTTTCGATTAGCGTTTCTGAATCAGATGTTTTACCAGCTTTAACCTGATGGAAAAAATTAGCAAAAGAAAAGGTCTGATTAGAGTTGTAAAGTGAGTTAATAAAAGGAGTGACTTCATACTCTTTCTCGTCAACTTTTAGCTGATAGTTGATAAGAAATTGTTGAAAACTTTCTAAATGAATCACAATCACATTACGTCCTTGGGCAATCCCATAATAATCAGGATTGGCTGCAACGGCATGTTGATTAACATATTCTTTAACTTCTTCAATTTTTTCAGGTTTAGCTTCCGAACGAACCTTTTGAGTTTGATAAGTCTGATTGCCATCATAACCTAAGAAAGCAGGCAATCCTAAAGCACGAACAACATAGGTGTTAGAAAAGCCACGTGAGAGTAGTTCAGGACGATCAATTTCAGCCAAAAAAAGATTGACAGAAAAAAGCATAACAGAGAGTGAGGTAACCGCAAAACTCGCCTGTTTAGCAAAAGGCCTAGTATCTTTTTTAATTAGTTGTTTTCTAAATAAATAAACTAAAATGAAAATATCTAAGACATAAAACAAATCCCAAGGGCGAAGTAGGTTGATGGCTGAACTTCCTAGTCCAGCAGAAACCTTGGAACTGGCCATGGCAGTTGTAATGGTAATAAAATCAGAAAACTCTCGAAAATAAATAGCATTAGCAATCAAGATCATGTTCAAGATGGCATAAAGTAGGTATTCAAGAGTATAAAAAAGTTTAGTATTTTTTATATAAAGTGCTAGTCCTAAAAATAGCAGACCAACAGGAATCGGATTGATAAAGGTTAAAAAGAGTTGGTAGAAGTTTTCCAATCCCAAGTTAAAATCAATCTGATAGGCCCACATGCTTTTAATCCAATAAAAGATTAAGAGGGTTAAGACAAATCCGAGACGGGTACTAATAATTTTCAAAAGTGTTTGTAATTGTTTCTTCACAACAAGACGTCCTCGTTATAATTTCCTAATCTTATAAGTAAATCTCTTTCTCATCATTATACCATAATTTCATACTAATCCTAAACAGATAAGCTAAATAGAGTATTCTTCAGTGAGAAAAAGGCCAGATAAGGCTAGGCTTTTCTATTAAAAGACCAAAGGGCTAAAAAATCAATAAAAATAGTATAAAATACTTGCAATTCTGCTACAATTTGATAAAATAGTGGAGTAAAGTTAGACTGTATTGTACCGTCTATCTATAAAATATATTTTATTGGAGGCTTTTCCTAAAATGGCAAAAGAAAAATACGATCGTAGTAAACCCCACGTTAACATTGGTACAATTGGACACGTTGACCACGGTAAAACTACTTTGACAGCAGCTATCACAACTGTTCTTGCACGTCGCTTGCCAAGTTCAGTTAACCAACCAAAAGACTATGCGTCTATCGATGCTGCTCCAGAAGAGCGCGAGCGCGGAATCACAATCAACACTGCACACGTTGAGTATGAAACTGAGTCTCGTCACTATGCGCATATTGATGCCCCAGGACATGCTGACTACGTTAAAAACATGATCACTGGTGCGGCTCAAATGGACGGAGCTATCCTTGTAGTAGCTTCTACTGATGGACCAATGCCACAAACTCGTGAGCACATCCTTCTTTCACGCCAAGTAGGTGTTAAACACCTTATCGTCTTCATGAACAAAGTTGACCTTGTTGATGATGAAGAATTGCTTGAGTTGGTTGAAATGGAAATCCGTGATCTTCTTTCAGAATACGACTTCCCAGGTGATGATCTACCAGTTATCCAAGGTTCAGCTCTTAAAGCTCTTGAAGGTGACTCAGCATTTGAAGATATCATCATGGAATTGATGAACACTGTTGATGAGTACATTCCAGAACCAGAACGTGATACTGACAAACCACTTCTTCTTCCAGTCGAGGACGTATTCTCAATCACTGGTCGTGGTACAGTAGCTTCAGGACGTATCGACCGTGGTACTGTTCGTGTCAACGATGAAATCGAAATCGTTGGTATCAAAGAAGAAACGACTAAAGCAGTTGTTACTGGTGTTGAAATGTTCCGTAAACAACTTGACGAAGGTCTTGCAGGAGATAACGTTGGTGTTCTTCTTCGTGGTGTTCAACGTGATGAAATTGAACGTGGACAAGTTATCTCTAAACCAGGTTCAATCAACCCACATACTAAATTTAAGGGTGAAGTTTACATCCTTACTAAAGAAGAAGGTGGACGTCATACGCCATTCTTCAACAACTACCGTCCACAATTCTACTTCCGTACAACTGACGTAACAGGTTCTATCGAACTTCCAGCAGGTACAGAAATGGTTATGCCAGGTGATAACGTGACAATCGACGTTGAGTTGATCCACCCAATCGCCGTAGAACAAGGTACTACATTCTCTATCCGTGAGGGTGGACGTACTGTTGGTTCAGGTATCGTTTCAGAAATCGAAGCTTAAGAAATTAAGTTCCCAAAGACAATTAGAGTCAGACAACTATAATTGTAACCAGCAGATTATTCTGCTGGTTTTTTGTTTATCACAGATGATTTTATTGGCATCAGAATACAAAAACTCCTAGAGAAAAGTTCTCTAGGAGCTGAATAAATGATATTAATCAGTCATATCTGTCTGTTCTTTTTGAGCAACACTATCATCAGTAAAGACGAGAAAGGCATTAGCGGCAGGATCACTCCCCTTGATATTTGAGAACCAAGTGGCTCCAACACTTTTAGAACCAAGGACTTTAGATTCGGTATAAATATCTGGTTCTCCCCATACTGCAACAACATCAGCATAGCTAGTTCCTAAAGCTAATTCGTTGAAATTAGTCAGCCCGATATTGCTGTCACGTTTGAAAAGAAATCCAGTAATAGCTTTATTAACGACTTTTCCATCAACAAAGGCAACAGAAATTGTGACATCACCATCTGTCCAAGTTAGGTTTTCAGCAGTGACACCATTTATTTCAGTAGTATTCGTAGCTTTGGCTTCACCAAGTAAGTTTTTTACTTCTTCAAGACTTTGTCCCCCATCGCCAGCATTAGAAGAGTCTCCCACCAGGATGCTGTCAAATTTTTGACGCAGTTCAGTATTGACAACGAGTTCTTGACTAGAGCTTGTTGGTTGTTCAGAAGAGCTAATGGTTTCAACGATAGGTGTTTGGCTATTGCTTGATTGTTGGCGACAAGCAGCTAGGCTGATCATGGATAAGAGTGTCAGACCTAACAGAGATATTTTTTTCATAGTTACTGTTACACTTTCTAAATAAGATAAGATGACTATTTAAAGTTAGTCATTTTCTTTATAGACTAGTATATCATAAATTCTGGACATTTGACGGTCTAGCTAGTAAAGATACTGACTTTTAATGCCTAGTAATAAACTGTTGCCAGTTCATTATAATTCAGAATTATATATTATTTTGTGAGATTAGAATTTTTAGCAGTGATATGATAAAATGAGAGGAACTAATCAGAAAGGTAAGAGAAGATGTTAGACCGTTATACTCGTTCAGAGATGAAAATGATTTGGAGTGAGGAAAATAAATATCAAGCTTGGCTAGAAGTTGAACTTTTGGCGGCAGAAGCTTGGGCAGAATTAGGAGAGATTCCTAAAGAAGATATCAAGCAACTCAGACAAAAGGCAACATTTGATATAAAACGTATTTTAGAAATTGAAGAAGAAACACGTCATGACGTGGTTGCTTTTACACGAGCTGTGTCAGAAAGTTTGGGAGAAGAAAGTAAGTGGATTCATTATGGTTTAACATCAACTGATGTCGTTGACACGGCTTATGGTTATCTTTATAAACAAGCTAATGACATTATTCGTAAAGATTTAATTAACTTTATTGATATTATTGCAGATAAGGCACGCGAGCATAAATTCACCATTATGATGGGACGTACTCATGGAGTCCATGCGGAACCAACAACTTTTGGTCTAAAACTTGCAACTTGGTACAGTGAGATGAAACGTCAGCAAGCGCGTTTTGAACGAGCGGCTAGAGGGATTGAAGCGGGGAAGATTTCAGGAGCTGTGGGTAATTTTGCTAATATTCCCATGTTTGTTGAGGATTATGTGTGCCAAAAATTAGGAATTCAACCACAAGATATTTCGACTCAAGTGCTACCTCGTGATTTGCATGCTGATTATTTTGCTGCTTTAGCAGGTATTGCGACCTCGATTGAGCGTATGGCAACGGAAATTCGAGGTCTTCAAAAGTCTGAACAACGTGAAGTGGAGGAATTTTTTGCTAAGGGACAAAAAGGTAGCTCTGCCATGCCCCACAAACGTAATCCGATTGGTTCGGAAAACATGACAGGTTTGGCACGAGTTGTTCGTGGTCACATGATGACAGCCTATGAAAATGTTGTTTTGTGGCATGAACGAGATATTTCTCACTCGTCAGCTGAGCGTATTATTGCTCCAGATACAACCATTTTAATCAACTATATGCTTAATCGTTTTGCGAATATTGTTAAAAACTTGACAGTTTTCCCAGATAATATGAAACGTAATATGGAGTCAACTTTTGGTTTAATTTATAGTCAGCGTGTTTTATTAGCCTTGATTGATAAAGGAATGACTAGAGAGGAAGCTTATGATTTAGTCCAACCCAAGACTGCTTACGCTTGGGATCATCAAGTGTCATTTAAGTCGTTATTGGAATCAGATAACAAGATTACTAGTCTATTAAATCAGCAAACATTAGATGACTTGTTTGATCCGAGTTACTACACGAAACGTGTCAATGCCATTTTTGAGCGTTTAGGTTTGACTAGTAAATAATATTGTCAAATTTTTTAGAAGTGGCGCCATTGATTTGAAAAATATTACGAATAAATAGATAGAAGTTGATTTAACAAGCATGTTAAATCTTTGTATCAAAATTGTAATTATTTTTTGGTAAAATTTCAAACAAATATTTAAATATAGGAGATTTTAATGAGAAACCGTCAAGAAACTAGCCAAAAGTTCAGTATTAAAAAATTTAAATTTGGTGCGGCATCTGTTTTAATCGGTGTGGTTTTTGCCTCTTTTACAGGCACTGCTCAAGCTGACACAGAAACGGTGTCTAGTGGAGAAACCTTGAATGTCCAATCTGAAGCTTCACAAAGTGTAGAAGCAAGTACTCAGGCATTGGATAGCTCACAAAGTGACTCAGTTGTGACAAGTATCGAAGTTGAATCAACGACAACTGTTCAAGTCGAAACGACAACTTCTGAAGCAGTAGAAAAAGAGTCGACCATTGATACTTCAGTAAGTCCTACCATCGTTAGTAATCCAGCTAGTGAAAACACGACTCCAACGATGACAACAGTTGAAGAAACTGCTTCTGCGTCACAAGGGAATTATGCTGTGACTAATAAGGTTGTTTACTTGGACGCAGGTCATGGTGGTGTAGATCCAGGGGCAGTTTATAATGGAACTAAGGAAGCTGATTTAACCTTATCCATTTATCAATTAGTTAAAAATCAATTAGAAGATGCAGGTTATGTTGTGGAATCGTCAAGAACCTCAGCTGCATCTGTTGGTCTGTTGGAACGTTCTGCAGATGCTAATGATACGAATTCAGATATCTTTGTTAGTATTCATATCAATGCTTCGGCAACTCCATCAACTGCGGGAGTGGAAACTTACTGGTATGCTCCAGATTCTAATTATCCATCTCAGATGAATTCTCGTTATCATGTTGATGTTGAGCGTTTGAAACGAAGTGCCTATTTAGCTGAATCTATTCAAGCGGCGACTGTTTCTAAAACAGGGGCTAATGATCGTGGTGTGCAAAGAGAAACCTTTGCGGTTTTAAGAGAAACAACAGCACCGGCAGTTCTCGTTGAAGTGGGCTATTTGTCAAATCCTTCTGAACGTGCTAAATTGGTTACCGATTCTTATCAACAAGAAGTAGCTTCTGCTATTGTGGAAGGAATTCTGAATTATTATCAAAATTATAATCAAGGTGGTCAAGCAGCGACGTCATCTAAAAACGTCTCAAATAGTTCGACATCTAATGTCACCAATACGACACCAACAAAAGTTCCATCAAGTAGTCTCTCATCAAGTGGGACTTATGAATTTAAAACACGCACAGGTGTTAAAAATGAAGCGAAGTTGTCAAGTGAAGATTTGGCATATTATGAAGTAGGTCAAACAGTTAATTATGATAAGGTAGTGTCATCAGAAGGTTATAACTGGTTGAGCTATGTTTCTTATAGTGGTAATCGTCGTTATGTCCCAGTAGAGAAAGTGTCATCATCAAGTACTAGCCCATCTACTGCAACGACACCAAGTTCTTCAACAACACCGGTTAAGACGGATTCTGCTAAGGTAGAAACATCACAATCAGCTACAAGTAATCTATCATCAAGTGGAACTTATGAATTTAAAACACGCACAGGTGTTAAAAATGAAGCGAAGTTGTCAAGTGAAGATTTGGCATATTATGAAGTAGGTCAAACAGTTAATTATGATAAGGTAGTGTCATCAGAAGGTTATAACTGGTTGAGCTATGTTTCTTATAGTGGTAATCGTCGTTATGTCCCAGTAGAGAAAGTGTCATCATCAAGTACTAGCCCATCTACTGCCACGACACCAAGTTCTTCAACAACACCAGTTAAGACGGATTCCGCTAAGGTAGAAACATCACAATCAGCTGCAAGCAATCTATCATCAAGTGGAACTTATGAATTTAAAACACGCACAGGTGTTAAAAATGAAGCGAAGTTGTCAAGTGAAGATTTGGCATATTATGAAGTAGGTCAAACGGTTAACTACGATAAGGTAGTGTCGTCAGAAGGTTACAACTGGTTGAGCTACGTTTCTTACAGTGGTAATCGTCGTTATGTCCCAGTAGAGAAAGTGTCATCATCAAGTACTACCCCATCTACTGCCACGACACCAAGTTCTTCAACAACACCGGTTAAGATGGATTCCGCTAAGATAGAAACATCACAATCAGCTGCAAGTAATCTATCATCAAGTGGGACTTATGAATTTAAAACACGCACAGGTGTTAAAAATGAAGCGAAGCTATCAAGTGATAATTTAGCCTATTATGAAGTAGGTCAAACGGTTAACTATGATAAGGTAGTGTCATCAGAAGGTTATAACTGGTTGAGTTATGTTTCTTATAGTGGTAATCGTCGTTATGTCCCAGTAGAGAAAGTGTCATCATCAAGTACTACCCCATCTGCTGCCACGACACCAAGTTCAACAACACCGGTTAAGACGGATTCCGCTAAGGTAGAAACATCACAATCAGCTGCAAGCAATCTATCATCAAGTGGAACTTATGAATTTAAAACACGCACAGGTGTTAAAAATGAAGCGAAGTTGTCAAGTGAAGATTTGGCATATTATGAAGTAGGTCAGACGGTTAACTATGATAAGGTAGTGTCATCAGAAGGTTATAACTGGTTGAGCTATGTTTCTTACAGTGGTAATCGTCGTTATGTCCCAGTAGAAAAAATAGAGGAAAAAACAAGTGTTGCTACTAGTTCAACGTCAAGCAATACTTTACCTGAGACAAATGCGGCTGCTGAAATTAAAGAAACTGTCAAAGCAGAAAATGGTTACACAACACGTATTCGTTATCAAGGAACGGGTGTTTACAAAGTTAGTATTGATAACATTGATGCTCGTAAAGGAACTGTTAAAATGGCAGTTTGGTCAGAAGAAAATAGCCAAGATGACATTCGTTGGTATGACTTGACGACAACCAATACTACTGCTGAAGCTAAATTTGACGTTACTAATCACGTTGGAACTGGTCGCTATCAAATCCATCTTTATCAAAATGAAGCTGGAACAATGAATTTTCTGTCGGCAGTTAGTCAAGAAGTAAAACGTAATAATTTTGACGCACCATATTATTCACAGCGTGATGCTCGTTGGGCAAATAAGCAATATGGTCTGTCTAATATGGATGCGACAGGGTGTGTGCCTACAGTCTTGAGTATGGTATTTTCAGGTTTGACAGGTGAAGACATTAAACCAACAACAGTTGCAGACTATCTCTATAAGGAAACAGTTGCTTTCAATAAATTAGAATTAGGTACAGATGCAACAGGTATTATCTTGGCTGCTGAAAAATGGAATATGGATGCAACACCTTTGAAAACACAAGCGGATATTGAAGAAGCTTTGAAAGAGGGACACTATGTTCTAGCAGCTGTTCAAGGATCGCCGTTTGTTCGTGTTTATGGTAGTTTGAGTCATGAGTTACTTTTGGCAGGTTACGATAATGGTAAAACTTATGTTCGTGATCCATATACACCAAGCTTAAATGGTTGGCATTCTTTGAGTAATATCTTCACACAACAAAGTAAATTTGCGTCAGATATTGTAGGAATTGGTAAACCATTTGTGAAAATTACCGATCGATTGTAATTTCTAAAAGAAAAGAAGTCTGCTAGTCAGACTTCTTTTTGTTTTGAAATAAACTTAAATTTTCATATCTTTTCTAGAAGATTTGCTATATAATAGGAATAGTGATAAATGGAGGTTGTTAATGAAGGAAGAATTATTAAATCGTTTTTTAACCTATGTCAGTTATAATACTAGGAGTAATCCTGATAGTCAAACCACTCCTTCCACTCAAAGTCAGGTTAACTTTGCTCTGACTGCTTTAAAACCAGAGATGGAAAAAATCGGCTTGGTCAATGTTCATTACTTAGAAAGTAATGGCTATATTGTTGGAACTTTACCTGCTAATTCATCAGATTTTAAGTATAAAATTGGCTTCATTGCCCATATAGACACAGCTGACTTTAATGCTGAGGGTGTAAAGCCGCAAGTTATTGAAAACTATGATGGGACAGCAATTGCTCTTGGTGAGAGTGGTTATACTCTTGACCCAGTAGAATTTCCTAATTTAGCTAATTATTTAGGACAAACGTTAATCACAACAGATGGAACAACCTTATTGGGTAGTGATGATAAATCTGGTATTGCTGAAATTATGACAGCAATGGCTTATCTACAAGCTCATCCCGAGATTCCCCACGGTGAAATTCGTGTTGGTTTTGGTCCAGACGAAGAAATTGGTATTGGGGCAGATAAGTTTGATGTGGCAGATTTTGATGTCGATTTTGCTTATACGGTTGATGGTGGTCCTTTAGGTGAATTACAGTATGAAACCTTTAGTGCTGCTGCAGCTCAAGTAACTTTTTTGGGACGCAATGTTCATCCAGGAACAGCTAAAGGAAGTATGATCAATGCGCTACAATTAGCTATTGATTTTCATGAAAAATTACCAGCTAGTGATCGGCCAGAATTGACAGAAGGCTACGAGGGATTTTATCATCTCATGGATTTATCAGGTAATGTGGAAGAAAGTCATAGTTCTTATATCATTCGTGATTTTGATGCCACCATTTTTGAAGAACGTAAGGCCTTAATGTTAGCTTTGGCAAAAGAGATGAACGACCAATTAGGTAGCGAACGGGTCTTGGTTGAATTAAAGGATCAGTATTATAACATGCGTCAAGTGATTGAAAAAGATATGACACCAGTACATTTAGCTAAGGCAGTGATGGAAGATTTAGCGATTGAGCCAGTTATTGAGCCAATTCGTGGTGGAACAGATGGCTCTAAAATATCCTTTATGGGAATTCCGACTCCCAATATTTTTGCTGGTGGAGAGAATATGCATGGACGATTTGAGTTTGTTAGTTTAGAAACCATGCTGCAGGCCGTTCAAGTGATTGTTGGAATTGCGAGTTTTGATTTGACAAGAGTAGAAAAGTCGAAAAAAGTGTGATAAAATAAAGATTAAGGAGGGTTCGACATGATTACACTATTTGGTAAAAATAGGTATCATTGGCAGCCAGAATTGTCTTGGTTCATTAGTTATTGGTCAATTGCCATTACACCGATTTTTCTTAGTTTGGCCTTGGTTTATGAACATACTAGGATACCACGCAACATTTTTATTTTATTTACTTTGTTTGTGGTTTTGGTTGGTCTAGGGTTTCATCGTTATTTTGTGATAGAAGGTGCTTATCTAAGGATTGTTTCACTCAATCTTTTTAGACCTTATCGGGTAGCGATTGCAGATATTGAAAAAATTCAAGTGACCAAATCAACCTTGACCTTGATTTTCAAAAATCAAAAAAAACGCTGTTTTAGTATGCGGAAATGGCCTAAAAAATATTTTTTAGATGAATTAGCACTTCAAGAAGATTTTCAAGGAGAGGTGGAATTGGTAGATAATTTTATCAATCTCGATTACTTTGAACTTTATAAGTATGATAAAAAAGCACTTAATCAATGATCAGTGCTTTGGTTGGACAAGATTTGACAGCCAAAAGGGTATCAGAACGATTTGCTAGCTCTTGATTTAGCTCGTCAGTATGGGCGAATTTAACAATGCCATCGTCATGGTAGTCAAAAACGTCAGAATAAGTTTGGCAAAGGCCACATGCGATACATTTTTCTGGAATTAGTGATACTTTCATAGTATTATTGTAATATGAATTTTAAAAAATAACAAGGGGGACATGGTAGTGAAAAAACCGTGGGAACAAAAAGTTGATGAAAAGAAAGTCGATAAAGTCGCACGTTCAAAAAAAGGAGCTTTGATTAGCACGCCAATTTTGACTATTTTACTTAGTATCTTTTTCTTCATTGTCGTTGCGATTTTATTTATCGTTTTTTATACGTCAAATGGTGGTAGTGATGAAGCCAAAGCTACGCAAGGTTTTTATGGGGCGTCATCAGTTTCAAGTGAAAGCTCATCTAAATCATCATCTACTGAAGTAACTTCTTCAAGCTCATCAAGTACGTCAGAAACAACAAGTAGTTCTAAAAAGACTAAATCAAGCTCTAGTTCGCAGGAATCAAGTAGTGAAATCGAAAGCGAAGTAGATTATTATAGTCAAGAATATGTTGCAGAAAGTCAAGTTGAAGAATATTATGTGAGCTCATCGGAAGTTGCAACACAAACGATCACAGTTTTAGCTGGTGAAGGAGCTGGCTCAATTGCTGCTCGTGCAGGTATTTCAGTAGCTCAACTAGAAGCACTTAATCCAGGTCACATGACTCGTGGTTACTGGTATGCGAATCCTGGCGATGTTGTTTATGTAAATTAGTGGTGATCATGAAACAAATAACTATTGCAATAGATGGTCCAGCTTCAAGTGGAAAAAGTACCGTTGCCAAAATTGTTGCTGATAAATTAGGTTACACCTATCTTGATACTGGAGCTATGTATCGTTCTGTTACTTATCTAGCTTTGCAGCATGCTCTTTCAGAGGAAGACGTAGAAGAATTGGTTAAATTAGTTGATCAATATCCTATTTCCTTTTCTTTAGCAGAAGATGGAAGCCAGCTTGTCTTTTTGGGAGAACAAAATGTTACAGATGCCATTCGTCAAAATGATGTGACGGCTAATGTATCATGGGTTGCAGCTCTGCCGCAAGTTCGAGAAAAATTGGTTAAAGAACAACAACGCATTGCAAAAACAGGTGCTATTATCATGGATGGTCGTGATATTGGGACAGTGGTTTTACCAAATGCTGAGTTGAAAATATTTTTAAATGCTTCAGTTGAAGAGAGAGCAGAACGACGTTACAAGGAAAACCAAGCCAAAGGCATTGAAGCAGACTTAGAGCGTTTGAAACAAGCTATTGCAGATCGTGATTATAAAGATAGTCACCGTAAGGTTTCTCCTTTGAAAGCGGCAGATGATGCCATTACTTTTGATACCACTGGTGTATCAATTGATAGTGTTGTTGCATTTATTTTAGAAAAAGTAACTGAAATTATTGACAAGCAATGATTAGTATGATAGAATACTAATAATGAGAAAAGCAGAAGTGAGAACTTCTCGCCTTGCGACTAACGTTGTCTGGCTCTACATGTCAAGTTTCAGTGATGAAATACAAGATGTAGTGCGGACTTAGTGATAGGTCCGCATTTGTTTTTCTCTAAAAAAGTAAAGAGGTGAAGAACATAGCTAAAAAGGATTTGTTCATCAACGATGAAATTCGTGTCCGCGAAGTTCGTCTCATCGGTCTTGAGGGAGAACAATTAGGAATTAAACCGTTATCAGAAGCTCAAGCTTTGGCTGATAATGCGAATGTTGATTTGGTTTTAATTCAACCTCAAGCAACACCACCTGTTGCTAAAATCATGGATTATGGCAAATTCAAGTTTGAATATCAAAAGAAACAAAAGGAACAACGTAAAAAACAAAGCGTTGTGACGGTCAAAGAGGTTCGTCTGAGTCCTGTTATTGACAAGGGAGATTTTGAAACCAAACTTAGAAATGGTCGTAAGTTCATTGAAAAGGGGCATAAGGTCAAGGTATCTATTCGTTTTAGAGGACGAATGATTACACATAAGGAAATTGGAGCTAAGGTCTTGGCAGACTTTGCTGAAGCGACACAAGACATTGCCATCATCGAGCAACGTGCAAAGATGGATGGTCGTCAGATGTTCATGCACCTTGCACCAATTCCTGAAAAGAAATAGGGGAAACCCGTAGTTTATCAAAAGGAGAAATTTATCATGCCAAAACAAAAAACACACCGTGCATCAGCTAAACGTTTCAAACGTACAGGTTCAGGCGGTCTTAAACGCTTCCGTGCATACACTTCTCACCGTTTCCACGGAAAAACTAAGAAACAACGTCGTCATCTTCGTAAAGCAGCTATGGTGCATTCAGGAGATTTCAAACGTATTAAAGCAATGTTGACTGGTCTTAAATAAGATAGTCGCTAAGAAGTAGATTAACAGAATTTTTGGAGGAAACAATAAATGGCACGTGTTAAAGGTGGCGTTGTATCACGCAAACGTCGTAAACGTATTTTAAAATTAGCTAAAGGTTATTACGGAGCTAAGCATATCTTGTTCCGCACAGCGAAAGAACAAGTAATGAACTCTTACTACTATGCTTACCGTGATCGCCGTCAAAAGAAACGTGATTTCCGTAAACTTTGGATCACTCGTATCAATGCGGCTGCTCGTATGAACGGTTTGTCATACTCACAATTGATGCATGGTTTGAAATTGGCTGAAATCGAAGTAAACCGTAAAATGCTTGCTGATTTGGCAGTTAATGATGCAGCAGCTTTCACAGCTCTTGCAGAGGCTGCTAAAGCAAAACTTGGTAAATAATCTAAGTCTAAAAGAAGCTAACTCGTCTAGCTTCTTTTTTATTTATATTTTTTAGGTTATAATAGACAATGAAAGCGGTAAGGAGAGTAGCTATGTTGGAAAAAATGGACGCGACAGGTTTGGCAGAAAAAGTCAGATTAAAGGAAATATCACCTAGAGAATTGGTTGAGTATTCGATTGATAAAATAGAAAAATTGAATCCAAGCCTTAATGCTGTGACGAGTAAACGTTATGAAAAGGCTTTATTTGAAGCAGAAACTCGAGATTTCACGAATAAAGCATTTGCGGGTGTTCCTATTTTGTTGAAGGATTTGGGTCAAGAACAGGCGGATGAGCCATCTAGTTCAGGGTCTAAATTATTTGTGAATTACCGTGCTAAACTATCGGATAACTACGTCAAAGGATTGGAAAATCTAGGTTTCGTGATTCTGGGTCGTACCAATACGCCTGAATTTGGTTTTAAGAATATCAGTGACAGTCAGTTTAATGGCCGAGTTAATTTGCCTATGGATTTGTCACGCAATGCAGGTGGTTCTAGTGGTGGTGCTGGGGCAGCAGTGGCTTCTGGTATGGTGCCTTTGGCAGGTGCTAGTGACGGTGGTGGGTCGATTAGGATTCCAGCGTCTTTTAATGGTTTGATTGGTTTGAAAACCAGTCGAGGTCGTATTCCTGTTGGCCCATCATCTTTTCGTGGTTGGCAAGGTTTGTCTGTTAATTTTGCTTTAACCAAGTCAGTGAGAGATACCAAGCGTTTATTGGCTGGCTTACAAGTTTGTCAATTAGATAGTCCCTTTCCTTTGCCACTTCTTAGTCAAGACAGTCTGAACAGTTCATTTCCTAAAGGTTTAAAAATTGCCGTACAGAAAAACTCACCTGTTCATAGTTCAGTGTCAGATTCTGCCAAAAAGGCAGTTGATAAGCTTGCCCATTTTTTAGCTACTCAAGGTCACGAGGTAGTAGAACTGGATAATCTTCCAGTTGATGGGCTTGAAGCCATTAGCAGTTATTATGTCATGAATAGTGTTGAAACGGCAGCTATGTTTGATGATATTGAAATGTTATTAGGGCGTTCAGTGACCAAGTCTGATATGGAATTGATGACGTGGGCGATTTATCAAACAGGTAAAGGAGTTAAAGCCAAAGATTATAGTAAGCTGATTCAGCTTTGGGATCGCTACACTTATTTGATGGAAGAGTTTCATCAAGAATATGATCTAATTATTTCTCCAGCAACGGCTGATGTGGCTCCTAAGCATAATCAGTTAGATTTATCAGAAAGCTTAATAGAATCTTTGAACCATATTACTGACTATAATCAAAAACAACAGGAAGAGTTGATTGTGGAGATGTTTGCTCCTAGTTTAGCCTTAACGCCATTTAACCAGTTGTCAAATATTACAGGACAACCGTCGATTAGTCTGCCAGTTTATCGAACAGCTTCAGGTTTGCCTTTGGGTGTACAGGTTACTGCTGCTAAGGGAAGAGAGGACTTACTTTTGGCGTTAGCCCAGTTGTTAGAGGATCGAGAACTTTTATGTTATAGCAATGAGATAAAATAGGGAGAAATAGATGACGAAATTTATTGATATACCCTTGATGATAGATAGTTTCAGTTTTGTCATTAGTGGCTTACCTTATACTCTAGGAATTGCAGGTCTTGGTTTTATTTGTGGTTTAATCCTAGGTTGTTTCATTGCTTTGATGCGCTTGTCAGATAAAGCTTACTGGTCATGGCCAGCTCGTATATTTGTTTCAATCATGCGAGGAGTGCCCATGATTGTGGTTTTATTTGTTCTCTATTTTGGGTTACCCTATTACAATATTCAATTATCTGCTTTGACTTGTTCTTTGATTGGTTTTAGCGTGGTTTCTTCTGCTTATATATCTGAAATTTTTCGCTCTGCGATTAGTGCAGTTAATAAAGGTCAATGGGAGGCTGCAACAGCCCTAGGTTTACCAAAAGCCAAAGTGATTCGCTATATTATCCTTCCTCAAGCCATTCGTATTGCCATTCCACCGTTGGGAAATGTGATGATTGATCTGGTTAAAAGTTCTTCCTTGGTCGCCATGATTACAGTACCTGATATTTTTCAAAATGCCAAGATTATCGGTGGTTCCAAATGGGATTATATGTCTATGTATATCCTAGTCGCTATCATTTACTGGTCTTTGAGTTTCTTATTAGAATGTGGTCAAGGCATTTTAGAAAAACGGCTAAAATTAGACCGTTCTTAGTATCCATCACCTTGAGTTTGAGAAAAAACTTTCAAGTCTGTTAAATTTATGATAGAATAGAGAATGTAAATAAAAATAGAAGAGGTATGTGAAATGTCACGTAAACCAATTATTGCTGGTAACTGGAAAATGAACAAGAATGTTCAAGAAGCTATGGCTTTTGTAGAAGAAGTGAAAGATAAATTGCCATCAGAAGAAGTGGTAGAATCTGTTATCGGAGCTTCACCTGTTTTGCTTAACGGTGTTAAATTCCAAGCAATGGGTAGTCAATTGAAAGTTGCTGCTCAAAACTGTTATTTTGAAGATGCTGGTGCGTTCACTGGTGAAACAAGTCCAAAAGTTTTGGCTGATCTTGGTGCAGACTATGTAATCATCGGTCACTCAGAGCGTCGTGATTACTTCCATGAAACAGATGAAGATATTAACAAAAAAGCTCATGCGATTTTCCGCAATGGCTTGACACCAATCATCTGTTGTGGTGAGTCGCTTGAAACTTATGAAGCTGGTAAAGCGGTAGAATTTGTTGGTGCTCAAGTATCAGCAGCCCTTAAAGGTTTGACAGCAGAGCAAGTTGCAGCATCAGTGATTGCTTATGAGCCAATTTGGGCTATCGGTACTGGTAAATCAGCTACTAAGGATGATGCACAAACAATGTGTAAAGCAGTGCGTGATGTGGTTGCAGCTGATTTTGGTCAAGAAGTGGCTGACAAAGTTCGTGTTCAATACGGTGGTTCAGTAAACCCTGCTAACATCGCTGAGTACATGGCTTGTCCAGATGTTGACGGTGCTCTTGTAGGTGGTGCATCACTTGAACCAGCTAGCTTCCTTGAATTATTGGCAGCAGTTAAGTAATTAAAAAAGAACTGGATAACCAGTTCTTTTTTAGCGTTTCAAAACTTTTTTAATCATTTGGATAAACTTGTATTTCAAAGGACGAGGGTAGTAATAAAAACTTCCAGGTTTACGTTCAATGTAACCGTTGAAATTTTGTTTGAAACGAAGGACACCGTCCTCACCTGAAAAATCTCCAGAAAAACCGAGTAAATTGTAGCGGGTGATACCACGCTTGATACTTTGGAGCATGACATACTCTTGTAAAAGGGCAGGTGCATAAAATTTGTTGAATTCGGTATAAGAGCCACTAAAGAGGTAGATAGACTCTTGTGGTGTATAGACAAAAAGACTACCAGCTAGGAGAACATCTTGGTTGCCATACTTGTCAATAAAGTCGGCAGCTTCCTTTTTTCGGACGGTAAAGGTATCAAATTGACTTTTTAACTCACGCAATTGGTTTTGTTTTTTCTCAGAATTAGGATTTGTGAGCAAATCATTTTCTAATTTTTCAATTTTCTTTTGCAGTGTGTCTTGATCTTCTTGGAGATTGGCTAAATAATCTTGAAAGTTAAGACTAGCGACCATAAATTCACAATTGGAGCCAAAGCCATCATAAAAATATTCATAATAATCAAGACTTTTAGCGACATAACCACGTCGATCAGAAGTCGTATCGACAATTTCCTTAAAAAGTGGCAGTTCTTCACGGTTGAGGGCTCGTAGTTTAATGCCGAAGGTTTGTGCTTTTTTAACGAGTGGTCGTCCTTTTTTGCTGAAGGATTTGAGAAGCGTGTCAGGTGTTAGCCCATTTAAATTTTTAATATAGTGCCAATCACTTGTTTCAAATCCCTTAGTGAGTCCACCGTAGTGATAACCAGCTTTTTGATAAAGCTCCACCAAATCATCGTTTGCTGTTTCTAGTGGCTGACCTTGGTCATCAAAATATTGATAGGTATCATAGGGTTTGATTTCTAATTCAATAATGCCTTCTTTTTTGGCAAATAGTTTTAGTTGATTGAGAAAAGGAAGAAGAAATTCTTTTTCCTTATAAATAGGCCCATAATGGATCTCCATACGCAAGCCGCCAGCAACCGGTAAGCCAAATAAAATAGCAGCTACTTGAATCGTTTGTTTGTTATCAAATAAGCCAATGGCTTTTACTTGATAGCCTCGCTTTTCTAACAAAGACATCATTTGGCTATTTTGTTCAAAATTGGCTTCAGTTACCGTTTGATGAAACTGGTCAAATTGCTGAGGTGTGAGCAGTTCTAAATACATGACAATTACTTTCTATTGAGTAGTCGTTTGACAAGCTGAATGAGCTTGTATTTGTAAGGATTTGGATAGTATCGGAAGGTTCCCATTTTACGAACAATATAGCCATTAAAGTTTTGCTTGAAGCGAAGAACACCATCTGAATGGTCAAATTCCCCTGTAATCCCTAGGAAATTATAGAAAGAGATGTTTCGTTTCAAACTTTCCAGCATCACGTATTCTTGTAGGACTGCTGGTGCATAAAATTTGTTGAATTCTGTATAAGAACCGCTAAAAAGATAGACGGTTTCTTGAGGAGTGTAGATAAACAGGCTGGCCGCCATGATGACATCTTGGTCACCATACTTATCAATGAAGTCTTGTGCTTCTTGTTGACGAATGGCTAGGGTATCCACTTGTTTGATGACTTGTTGTCGTTCTTTTTTCTTCTTAGCAGAATCAGGATTTTGACTTAGTTCTTGTTCGATGCGTTCTAACCTACTTTGAATTTCTGCAGCTTCTAGATTGAGATTATCTTGATAATCTTGAAAATTGAGGCTGGCTACCATAAATTCACAGTTTTCCTTGAAACTATCATAGAAATCTTGATAATAGTCCAAAGATTTATCAGCATATTCACGTCGATCAGATGTCGAAGCAGTAATATCTTTGAAGATTTGCAGTTCTTCACGTTTAAGTGGACGAATTTTAATTCCAAAACTATTAGCTTTCTTAATTAGTGGTCGTCCTTTTTTACTAAAAGAAGCTGTTAGATTTTCTGTCGTAAGACCTGTTAAATCTTTGACATAATGCCAGTCAGGTTCTCCTCCAGGATAACCTGTTTTTAAGCCATCATGAGTATAACCCAAATCAGTTAATTGTTGAATAAACTCAGTATGCTCTTGGCTAGTTGCTTGACCTTGGCTGTCAAAGGTTTGATAAGTTTGATAGGGTTTAACAACTAATTCTAAAGCCCCTTGTTGTTTAGCGTAATTTTTAAGTTCTTGATAAAATTCTGGTAAATCATCCGTTACGTTGCAGACAGGGCCGCCATTGATTTCTAAGTGCAGTCCACCAGTCATTGGAAGACTGTAAAGAAGAGCAGATACCACAATTTGCCCTTTTTTTTCTAAACCAATAAAACTGGTGTTGTAGCCTCGTTTCGTTAGCAAATCTGCCATTTCAGAGCTTTGAAGAAAGGATTTTTCCTTAACTTGACTAACATGGTCTAGAAATTGCTCTTTGCTGAGAGTTTTTAGCGTCATTAGTTTTTCTTCCTTAATTTTTTACGTCCAGCGTAGGCCAACATGAAGAGTCGATAGAGAACAGGATTGATTGGTAAATTGAACTCGCCGATAAATTCTTCAATGGTTGGATTTAGTTTTGATTTAAAGTTATATAGGCCACCAGAGAGGTCATTTTCCACCCCTCCCATATTCTGCCAAGTAATGCCCATGTCAAAGGCGTGTTGAGCCGTTTGGTGCCAAGTCAGTAAGGGAGCATTGTAGCTACGGAAAATCTCATCCATTCCAGCATAAAGATTTTCAGATGTTGGTCCAAAATTCAATGACAAGGTTGCTGCAAGCGGCACCATTGAACGTCCTTTTTCAAGTTCTGTTTGAATAAAATCAAGTTCTTTTTGCAGACGATTGATTTCATTTTGAGTATTTTTGACCTTGTTTTTGTGAGTGTTTTTGGTAAATTCAGCAAAGGTTGCCTGAGCCTTAGCCAATTCTGAACTGAACTGTTCTTGTTTTTCAGTAAGATTGAGAAAAGCCATGGTGATATAGGCTTGTTCACCATAGGTTTCAAGGAGTTTAGTGTAATAGTCCTTGTTACGCAAATGGATTTGTTTGCGAGTTTCCGTTTTTTTCATCAATTCAGTAAAATCTTCTACCAAATTGAGATGACCAAATTGAATTGATACTCCCTTGTTTTGTGCCACACGAATGATTTGCTTTGTTTTTTTATGGAAATCCGCTAAATCATAATGGTCAGCATAGAGATTGGCTTGGAAACGAGGTTGAATGTTATCTGAGATGTCGGTGGTTAAACCAGTCCATTGAGCTCCCTTGGCTTGCAATAAGGCGATTTGCTTTTGAGCATCGGTTTTTTCTTGAGGATCTTGCCCAATTTGATTGGTTCGTAAATGAAGATTGGGATCAAATTTGATAAAAATAGCCCGTTGTTTGCGTCCAAATGCTTTTAGGGATTTGAAAACAAAACTAACCAATTCTTCATCATTATAATCCATAATTGGTCCTCTTGGAATATAAAGCATGGTAAAACCAAGAGGAAGTTTTCTAATTAGAATCGAGGCAGAAGCAACCAGTTCTTGATTGCGATAAAAGCCCACTCGTTGATTGCCCCAATTGTCCTTAATCTTAGCCCATTTTGAACTTTGAAGTAGATTGGCTTGGGGATGATTTTGGACGAAGGTATCGTGTTCGTCTTGGGAAATTCCAATTTTATAGCTGAACATATTATTTAAGTGCCCACTTTCTAATGGCGTAAGCAACGCCTGACTCATCGTTTGATTTGGTAATGTGTTTGGCAATTTTCTTGATTTCTGGATTGCCATTTTCCATAACAACAGGATGAGCAACGACTTCTAGCATGGCACGATCATTTTCCTCATCGCCAATCGCCATGGTTTCGGTCATATCAAAACCTAATTGTTCTGCCAAATGGATAATGGCATTTCCCTTGCTGACTGTTTTAGCCACCACTTCAAGATAGAAAGGTTGCGATTTGACCAAGGTATATTGCTCATAAAAATCACTTGGGATTTGTGAAATGGCTTGATCCAGTAGCTCTGGCTCATCAATAAACATGATTTTGACAATTTCCTTGTCCTTCATCTCTTCTGGTGTCCGATAAAAAACAGGCATATTGACCAACTGAGCTTCATGAATGGTATATTTGCCAATATCTCGATTGGCAGTATAGATACCATCTTTGGTAATGGCATGCATGTGGACGCCTAACTGACGAGCTAGGTATTCCAAAGCCAAGTAATCTTGATAGCTCAAGGTTTCTTTGACCAAGTCTTGTCCACTAGCGACATCTTGCACCAAGGCACCATTAAAAGTGATGACATAATCACCTGCCTCGGTTAAATGAAGTTCTTTTAAGAGGTTGGTGACACCAGCAATGGGTCTGCCAGTAGTAATGACAACCTTGATACCAGCAGCTTTTGCTTCTTGAACCGCCTGAAAAACCTCAGGTGTGATTTGTCGTTGGCTAGTAAGTAGCGTGCCGTCAATGTCAACGGCGATAAGTTTGACTGACATAATATTTCCTTTAATATTGATAAAAATTCCAACTACTATCTTACTAAAATTATCATCATTTGTCATGCTTGGCAGCTAACTGTCTAGTTTAATGAAGCTAATAGTTGTAAAAATCTCTCTTTATGGCTAGCAAAGAGGTCTTCTGCAAAAAGCATTTCTTTTGGAAAGTAAAACCGACGATCGCCATGGACAGTCCCCATTAAGCTAGAAACCAAGGGTGATTCGTGTGACAACTCCAGTAGGCTGTTGTCCTCTTGTAAGATGTCAATCTGGGTTCTTGGCTTGTTACTTTCTGGGCGATAAATGTCATAGGGAAGGTCAAAACTACTATTGATGGCAGTATAATAAGCAGGATCAAAGCCAATAGCAGCGATTTCTTGTCGTAGTTGTTGGATGACTGGTTCGTCTTTTTCAGCAAAGGTTACCGATTTTAGAACTCTGCGATTGATAAAACGTTGCGACAAATCAGACAAGATAGGGTCGGTGGAGTCCATCCAGGACTGGATATAAGTGTTGAGAATACTGTCATCTAATTTAAGGTAGTCTTTAAGCGTATAAGTTTTATCAAAAAATGGAATGAGTTTGGGTGATTCTTTACGGAAAAAATTTTGGTGTGTAGGGTAGAGTATCTGAGCTCGTTTCAGTAGATTTTTTAACAAAACCTCCATAGCACGACTGGCTGGGTGGAAATAGACCTGCATGTACATTTGGTAGCGGCTAATGAGATAATCTTCGACGGCATGGTAGCCACCTTTGGTAAAAACAAGACCAGAATCGAGAGGTCGTAGGCTGCTTAAAATCCTGGCTAAATCAAATTGACCGTATTGAACACCTGTCATATAGGAATCACGAAGAAGATAATCCATACGATCACAGTCAATCTGACTAGAAATGAGTTGAATGACCTGTTTATTGGGATAAGTGTGGTTAATAACGCTAGCAACCTTATCAGGAAAGTCTGGTGCTACCTTGGTTAAGATTTGGTTGATTGCTGTGGTGGGACTAGTGATGATTTCCTGAGTAAATTGTTCATGATCAGTAGCAAAAAGTCCTTCAAAAGTGTGCGAATAAGGACCATGACCAAGATCATGAAGAAGGGCAGCGACCATTGTCAACAGGTTGTCGTCTGCCTGCCAATGCTCAGCATAATTTTCACTAAAGGTGCGTGTCACTTGTCTTGCTAAATGATAGACACCAAGGCAATGAGAAAAGCGGCTATGTTCCCCACCGTGAAAGGTAAACCCAGTGGTGCCAAGTTGTTTAATTCGTCTTAAACGCTGAAATTCTGGTGTGTTAATTAGATCATAGACAACAGGATGATCGACCACAATTTGATTGTGGATGGGGTCTCTAAATATTTTTTCTTTCATATTTTCATTATACCAAAAAATGCCTTTATTCTAGGCTTGAAAGATGGTTAAAATCTTGATAAAATGAACTAAAAGAAGGGGACGATGATGAAGATTGAGATAAAAAATAAGATTGATTTAGATGGTCAAATCGAACTGATTCATGAGGAGCATGACGTGGTCGTGACTGAAAAAAATGATTGGCTATATCTGATTTACCAAAATGATGACGCAGAAAAAGTGGTGATTAAATGCCAGAATCAAGAAATGATTATGACACGGTTTGGTCAACCAAATACCATTATGCGATTTGTAAATGGTGCCTATGCTTTAGCAAGTATTCCTACGCCAATGGGGTTACAACAACTGGTGACCCTAACCAAGTCTTTTGACCGATCTGAGAACAGTTTGCGTGTGACCTATGATTTATTACCAAATGAAGAAGCAAACCAGGTCTTTGCCTCTTACACGTTACAGATTAGCTGGAGCTAGTTCTTAGTTTATTTAAGGAAATGAGCGTAAAATCCTTGTGAAATCTCTTTTTTTCGTGTAAAATAAAAAGGAAATCAAGGGAGTAGCGACGGTATTACCGTGACAAGGTCGTCAAGCCGAAAGAAATTTCCGGCCTTGTCTTAAACAGCAAGACTTGTTTAGAAAACAAACAGGTCTTTTTCTTATGAAAAAGATCGCTAGAGAGGAGTTTTATTTTGTCTAAAGAACAAAATAAAGAATTGTTTTATACGAAACATCAAGACGATGTTTTGAAATCCTTGGGGGTAACCAAGGACGGTTTGACCAATGCTGAAGCACAAAAACGCTTGGAAGAATATGGTCGTAATGAGTTGGCAGAAGGAGAAAAACGTTCCTTCTTGGCTAAATTCCTTGATCAATTCAAGGATTTGATGATCATCATTTTGATTGCAGCGGCGGTTCTTTCTTTAATTGCCTCACATGGTGAGGAGTGGGCTGACTCAGTTATCATCATGGCTGTGGTTATCTTGAATGCTGCTTTTGGTGTTTACCAAGAAGGTAAGGCGGAAGAAGCGATCAATGCCCTTAAATCAATGTCAAGTCCTCTTGCCCGTGTCCGTCGTGACGGTCATGTCGTTGAAGTGGATTCTAAAAAATTGGTGCCAGGAGATGTGGTAATGTTGGAAGCAGGAGATGTTGTTCCTGCTGACATGCGCTTGTTGGAATCAAATTCATTGAAGATTGAAGAAGCGGCATTGACTGGTGAATCTGTTCCGGTTGATAAATTCCATGAAGCTATTATTGCAGATGATGCTGGTGTTGGCGACCGTGTTAACATGGCCTACCAAAACTCTAACGTCACCTATGGACGTGGGATTGGTGTCGTAACCAACACAGGTATGTTTACTGAGGTTGGTCATATTGCGACCATGTTGCAAAATGCCGATGAAACCGATACACCATTGAAACAAAATCTTCATCAGCTTTCTAAAATCTTGACCTATTTGGTGCTTGGTATTGCTGTCGTGACGTTTGCAGTTGGGGTCTTTGTCCAAGGAACAGCTCCCCTTAAAAGTTTATTGACTGCGGTTGCCCTTGCCGTAGCAGCTATTCCAGAAGGTCTGCCAGCTATCGTTACTGTGGTCTTGTCACTTGGTACACAAGTTTTAGCAAAACGCAATGCGATTATTCGTAAATTGCCGGCAGTTGAAACCCTTGGGGCGACAGAAATTATTGCTTCTGATAAAACGGGTACCTTAACCATGAATCAGATGACAGTTGAAAAAATCTATACTAATGGTGAATTATTGCCATCAAGTGCTGATTTAGCTCTTGATAACAATACCTTGCGTGTGATGAACTTTGCTAATGATACCAAGGTTGATCCAAATGGCAAGTTAATCGGTGACCCAACAGAAACTGCCTTGGTTCAATTTGGTCTAGATCATAATTTTGATGTGCGTGACATTTTAAAAGATGAACCACGTGTGGCAGAGCTACCATTTGACTCAACCCGTAAATTGATGTCAACCATCCATAAGCAAGCGGATAATCAATTCTTTGTTGCAGTTAAGGGTGCTCCTGACCAGTTGTTGAAACGTGTTCGTCACATCGAATCAAACGGTCAAGTTCGTGAAATTACAGCAGAAGATAAAGAAGCTATCCTAGCTATCAATAAATCAATGGCCAAACAAGCCCTTCGTGTCTTGATGATGGCTTACAAGTATGTGGATAGTGTACCAACACTTGAAACAAGTATCGTTGAAAATGACTTGGTCTTTGCTGGCTTGGTTGGTATGATCGACCCTGAGCGTCCAGAAGCGGCAGAAGCCGTTCGTGTCGCTAAAGAAGCAGGCATTCGCCCAATTATGATTACAGGTGACCATCAAGATACGGCAGAAGCCATTGCTAAACGTTTAGGAATTATTGATCCAAATGACAAGGAAGACCATGTCTTTACTGGTGCTGAATTGAACGAATTGACGGATGAAGAATTCCAAAAAGTCTTCAAACAATATTCTGTTTATGCGCGTGTGTCACCAGAACATAAGGTGCGTATCGTTAAGGCATGGCAAAATGATGGTAAGATTGTTGCCATGACAGGTGATGGTGTTAATGATGCGCCATCTCTGAAAACAGCAGATATTGGTATCGGTATGGGGATTACAGGAACAGAAGTATCAAAAGGTGCTTCAGATATGGTTCTTGCTGATGATAACTTTGCAACGATTATCGTGGCAGTTGAAGAAGGACGTAAAGTCTTCTCTAACATTCAAAAAACCATTCAATACCTCTTGTCAGCTAACATGGCAGAAGTATTCACCATCTTCTTTGCAACACTATTTGGTTGGGATGTCTTGGCACCAGTTCATTTGTTGTGGATTAACTTGGTAACAGATACCCTACCAGCCATTGCCCTTGGGGTTGAGCCAGCAGAACCTGGTGTCATGAGTCATAAACCTCGTGGACGTAAGTCAAGCTTCTTCTCAGGTGGTGTCATGACGTCAATCTTGTATCAAGGTATTTTACAAACCATCCTTGTACTTGGTGTCTATGCTTTTGCTTTGAAATTCCCAGAGCATAGCACTTATCAAGAAATTCATGCAGATGCCTTAACGATGGCTTATGCAACACTTGGTTCAATCCAACTCTTCCATGCTTATAATGTTAAGTCAGTTTATCAATCAATCTTAACTGTTGGTCCATTCAAGAATCGTCTCTTCAACTGGTCAATTGTTATCGCAGGACTTCTTTTGGCGGCTACTCTTGTGATTCCAGGCTTTAAGAACTACTTCCATGTGACGACTTTAAGTTTGACACAATGGCTAGTTGTTTTGGTGGCTGGTTCTATGATGATTGTGATTGTTGAATTGGTTAAGTTTTATCAACGTAAAGTTGGTTTGGATAAAAATGCGATTTAGTGATTAACCCAAAAACTCTCGAACATTTTTGCCGAGGGTTTTTCTTATTAAAAATAGCTATCACGTCTTGAAACTTCTACTTTTTTCCTTTAAGATAGATAGTATGAACATCAAGGAAGAAATTCAACGTTTAGCTAAGGAAATTGGCATTTCAAAAATTGGTTTTACGACGGCAGATGATTTTTCTTATTTAGAAAAATCACTCCGTATGGCCTATGAAAATGGTACGAATTCTGGTTTTGAACATAAGAATATTGAAGAACGGTTGGATCCTAAATTATCTTTGGAAAGTGCCAAAACGATTATTTCGATTGCAGTAGCTTATCCTAATAAACTTCCTATTGCTCCACAAAAATCGGATTATAAGCGTGGTAAGTTCACGCCCAATAGTTGGGGGTTGGACTATCATCATGTATTACAGGATAAGTTAAAACGTTTGGCTGCTGGTATTGAGGAGTTGTGTGCAGACTTCCCCTTAGAACATAGGGCTATGGTGGATACAGGAGCTTTGGTAGATACGGCAGTGGCTAGACGGGCGGGAATTGGCTTTATTGGTAAAAATGGACTGGTCATTTCCAAAGAATATGGTTCTTACATGTATTTGGGCGAATTGATTACCAATTTGGAAATTGAACCAGATCAGCCTGTTGATTATGATTGTGGGGATTGTAGGCGTTGTTTGGATGCTTGTCCGACCTCTTGTTTGAATGGTGATGGCACGATGAATGCCAAGCGTTGTTTGAGTTTTCAAACGCAGGACAAGGGCATGATGGACTTGGAATTTCGTAAGAAAATCAAGACGGTTATTTACGGTTGTGACATTTGTCAGATTTGCTGCCCTTATAATAAAGGCATTAACAATCCCTTGGCCAGTGATATAAACCCTGACATTGCCCACCCTGAATTGATTCCCTTTTTGGAGTTGAGTAATAAGACTTTCAAGGAAAAATTTGGTATGATTGCAGGTGCTTGGCGGGGGAAAAATATTTTGCAACGTAATGCCATTATTGCCCTTGCCAATGCTCATGACCGCTCTGCTATTATTAAATTGCTAGAAATTATTGAGAAAAAGCAAAATCCCATTCATGCGGCGACAGCCATTTGGGCTTTGGGGGAGATTGTTAAAAAACCAAGTCCAGATTTGATTGAGGTAATTTTAGAAGTATCCTCGGACAATCAAGACATCATGACGGAACGTGAGCTCTTGCTCAAAAAATGGCAGGTTTAGGCCAAATATGGTACAATAAATAGACTTTAATTTAGCGAGGTAAGAAAGATGGATATGGCAGAAATTCGCCAAAAAATACAAGCCTACGAAGAAAAGCTAGCTAGCTTTGGGAGGTCTCTTTGACTTAGAGGCTTTGGAAGAAGACATTGCTCAGCTAGAAAATCAAATGTCAGCACCAGATTTTTGGAATGACAATTTAGCTGCTCAAAAGGTGTCACAAGAACTAAATGGTCTAAAACAGACCTATCAGACCTATCATGACATGGCTAGTTTACTGGATGATGTGACAGTGTTACAGGAGTTGGTGGCAGAAGACGAGAGTTTACTGGAAGAATTGAGCAACAACTTGACCCAACTGGAACAGATAATGACCAGCTATGAAATGACCCTTTTGTTATCAGAACCTTACGATAGTAACAATGCAATCTTGGAAATCCACCCAGGTTCTGGAGGAACTGAAGCACAAGATTGGGGTGATATGCTACTTAGGATGTACACTCGTTTTGGTAATGCCAAAGGTTTCAAGGTCGATGTTTTAGATTATCAAGCTGGTGATGAAGCAGGGATCAAGAGTGTTACCCTATCGTTTGAAGGGCCAAATGCTTATGGTTTACTCAAGTCTGAAATGGGTGTGCATCGCTTAGTAAGAATTTCACCTTTTGATTCAGCCAAGCGTCGTCATACCTCATTTGCCTCGGTTGAGGTCATGCCAGAGTTAGATGATACCATTGAGGTGGAAATCCGTGATGATGAAGTGAAGATGGACACCTTCCGTTCAGGTGGTGCCGGAGGTCAGAATGTCAACAAGGTATCAACAGGTGTGCGTTTAACCCATATTCCAACAGGAATTGTTGTGGCTTCAACTGTTGACCGTACCCAGTATGGTAATCGTGACCGTGCCATGAAAATGTTGCAGGCCAAGCTCTATCAACTTGAACAAGAAAAAAAAGCTCAAGAAGTGAACGCCCTTAAAGGTGATAAAAAAGAAATTACTTGGGGAAGTCAAATTCGTTCCTATGTCTTTACGCCTTATACCATGGTTAAGGATCATCGCACTAGTTTTGAAGTGGCTCAAGTGGATAAGGTCATGGACGGTGATTTGGATGGTTTTATTGATAGCTATTTGAAATGGCGAATGGAATAGAAAGGAAAATAAATGGCAATTATTGAAATGAAAGGCGTGACGAAAAAATACAGTCGTGCCAATACCGTTTTGGGAGGTTTGGATTTGACCATTGGTTTGGGTGAATTTGTTTATCTCGTTGGCCCATCAGGAGCAGGAAAATCAACACTCTTAAAACTGCTTTATCGGGAAGAAAAAGCGACTAAAGGGCGTTTGCGTGTGGCTCGTTTTGATTTGACCAAGATGAAGAAAAAAGAAATCCCTGTATTACGTCGCAGTCTAGGTGTTGTGTTTCAAGATTATAAGTTACTATCTCAAAAAACAGTTTATGAAAATGTTGCGTTTGCCATGGAAGTTATTGGTAAGAGTCGCAAGGAAATTAAAAAGCGAGTCCCTGAGGTGCTTGAAATGGTCGGTTTGAAACATAAGCAACGCTCTTTTCCAAGGCAGTTATCGGGTGGTGAGCAACAACGTGTGGCGATTGCACGCGCTATTGTCAATAACCCTAAAGTTCTGATTGCCGATGAACCAACAGGTAACTTGGATCCAGAAATCGCTTGGGAAATCATGAAGTTGCTAGAAAAAATCAATCTTCATGGCACAACCGTGATTATGGCAACTCACAATAGTCAGATTGTTAATACCATGCGTCATCGGGTTATTGCCCTTGAAGAAGGCCGCATTGTCCGTGATCAAGAGGAAGGAGATTACGGTTATCATGATTAAAAGTTTGTTTGAATCCTTGAAAAGTTTGAAGCGTAATGGCTGGTCAACCTTTTTTGCTACCACTTCAGTGGCAGTAACCTTAACCCTAGTTGGACTTTTCTTAGCAGTCTTACTCAATGTGGAACGCTTGGCAACAGGTGTGCAAAATAACCTAACCATCAATGCCTATCTAGCAGTTGATTCCACAGAAACCCAAGAAAATATTACTGACGGTGAGGGCAAGACCCAACCCAATCCTAACTATCATCAAGTTTACAATCAAATCACTGCACTTACTGGAGTTAAATCAGTTACCTTTTCTAGTAAGGATGAGCAGTTGGAACAACTCAAGGCAACCTTGGGTGATGAATGGGATACTGTTGAAGGCAATGTCTTATCTGATGTTTATGTGGTAGAAGTTGATTCAGCAGACCAGCTCAAGTCTATTGCTGAACAGATTCAAGGCATTTCAGGTATTGATGAAGTTAACTATGGCGGTCTTGATACGGAAAAATTACTAGGTATTTCTAAGATGGTTCGCTTATGGGGCTTGGTTGGCGCAGGTATTTTAGTACTGGTAGCGATTATTTTAATTTCTAATGTGATTAAAATAACTATCATGTCACGTCGTCGTGATATTGAAATCATGCGTTTAGTTGGAGCAAAAAATTCTTACATTCGTGGTCCCTTTTTCTTTGAAGGAGCATGGATTGGCTTAATCGGGAGTGTTTTGCCAGCTTTATTGACTTTCTTTTTATACCAAGTTGTTTATAATTATTTGCAAGGTGGTTTGGCAGCTTCAGGTCTTAGCCTTTATCCGCCAACCATGTTTAGCCTTAGCTTGATTCTTGGCTTGACCTTGCTGGGTATCTTGATTGGTTCATTTGGTTCTTTACTAGCTATGGGACGCTATTTGAAAAAATAATAAAAAAGCCTTAGGGCTTTTTTTATTATTGATGATGTGTTGATTTTAAGCCTTGAAATTGGCACCGTATGCCGTTTGTTCAGTTAAGTCATAGCCAGATTTTTGCCCTAATTGCCAATAAAGTTTTGAACGGAAAGAAAAGAGAAAGACAAAAATAAACCAAGCGACTGCAAGAACGTAGTCAAACCAAGTCAATACGTTTGCTTGAAAGACAGTTGTAAAATAATAGATACCGATGATTCCCATGCCAACACTTGTCACTAGTCCAGCATTATAAATGGTTTTCAATTTTATCGGAAAGATAAGAAAGTGCATAATAACTTCGGCAAATAAAAATAGCATGGCAGACAGAGTAAGAAAACTAAAGTTTGGGAAAAGCAAAGGCAGGATGTAAACTAAAAATAGAAAGCTCCAATTTCCAAACATGGAATTAAGATTATTACAATTCCACTTGGTATAATCCATCTCATCACTATTCATCATGACTTTCATCCCCATTAAAGGAAAGCCACCTGGGAAACCAAATTCCTCAAAGAAATGTAGAAAGAGAAAAATAATAGCTGTTACTAAACAAACTTGACTAGCATTAAGTGGGAAAATGAAGGCTAACGCACTGATACCAGAAAGATAGACGGAAAGATAATGCCAATTATTTACGATTTTTTTCATAAAAGTTCTCCTAAATGATTGATAGTTGTATTATAAATGTTTTTTAACTATAATAAAACAGACAATGCTAAGCAAAATGTCTAATTAAAGGAGATAATGATGGCAAGGCCTAAAAAATCAGAAAAAGATGACCTGGCAACCACAAAAATTGAAAAAGCTTTTTTGGATTTACTTGAAATAATGCCTTATTCAGACATAACGGTTCTTCGTATCTCGCAAGAGTCGGGTGTTAATCGTAATTCTTTTTACTATCATTATGCCGATAGTTATGATTTGGCACAAAAGATTTTTCTAAAATTAACTAACAATGACGTGGCTAAACAGTTTCCTATGTTATTATTGGATTCTCTCAAAAAAGAAGAAAATTTTGCAAATCTGGATGAAGCACTTTTAACGTCTTCTAAACACATTATGCTCTATGCTAGAAATGACTCGTTATATTTAAATCAATTGGTCAAGGACTTATTAAAAGATGCTTGGTTTAAGGCTTTTGGGATTTGTGAGGAGCGTTTATCAATAGAAGAAAGGCTACAAGTGAATTTTATATTTACAGGTCTGGTGGCTGTCTTGGGAAGTCAAGAGATGAAAGACAATCCATTTAAGTTATTAACATTGTCTCATTCTAAGATTGGAAAAGCCATCATAATGACCTTAGTAGATTTGGCTAAGTCGCAAGAAAAATAAAAAACCACTTCGAAACATTAGTTAGAAGTGGTTTTTTATTTTATTTACGGAAATATGTTTTAGTTTCTTTAATAATAACTGGTGATAGGGCCAAGAGAGCGATTAGGTTTGGTAGGGCCATCAGACCATTGAAAATGTCTGCCAAAATCCAGACTAGCTCTAATTGTAAAAAGCCACCTAAAGCAACCATTAGAACAAAAAAGATTCGGTAGGCTGGGATGCCTTTAGTACCAAAGAGAAACTCAAAACAACGTTCGCCGTAGTAAGACCAACCTAAAATGGTTGTAAAAGCAAATAGAATCAAACAGAAAGTCAAGGCATAACTTCCCCAAATACCAAAAACAGAAGCAAAAGCTGCTTGAGTAAGGGCAGCACCACTCAGGTCAGTTGACCATTGACCGGTCACTAAAATGGCAAGTCCTGTCATGGTACAAATGATAAGGGTATCAATAAAGGTACCAGTCATTGAAATCAAACCTTGTTCGACGGGTTCATTTGTCTTGGCGGCAGCTGCAGCAATCGGAGCAGATCCCAAACCAGATTCGTTTGAGAAAACACCACGTGCAATCCCTTTTTGAATGGCATCTTTTATGGTTGCTCCAGCAAAACCACCAATAGCAGCTGTTGAAGTGAAGGCAGATTGAAAGACGAGAGTCAAGGTTGGCAGGAGTTTGTCAATATTGATTAAAATAACACAAAGACTAGCTAAAATGTAGATAATCGCCATAAATGGCACAATTTTTTCAGAAATTTTTGAAATGGATTGAATCCCACCAAAGATAATGATAGCAGTGATAATAGCAATCACGATACTGGTCACTTGTGGTGCAAAATTAAAGCTATTTTCCAACGAAGCGGTAATCGAGTTAATTTGTGCAAAGGTTCCCGTTCCAAAAAGTGCCACTAAGATACCTGCTAGAGAAAAGAATTGAGCAAGGGGTTTCCATTTTTGTCCCATACCATGAAGAATGTAGTACATTGGCCCACCGGAAATTTCGCCATTTTGGTCGGTTGTGCGATATTTGATGGCAAGTAGCCCTTCGGCATACTTGGTTGCCATGCCAAAGAAGGCAGCAACCCACATCCAAAATAAAGCCCCAGGTCCACCAGCAGTGATAGCAGTTGCAACACCAACAATATTCCCAGTTCCAACCGTTGCAGCAAGAGCAGTTGCTAATGCGGCAAAACTTGAAATATCTCCCTCTCCCTCATCTTCAGTAAAAATTAGCTTGAAGGCGTGTGGCAGATGAATGATTTGTAATAAGCCCAAACGGATAGTTAGGTAGATGCCTGTTCCAACCAGTAAGGCGAGAAGAGGGACTCCCCACACCAAATCATCAATAGTTGTAAAAAATGCAAGCATGTATAAGCTCCTTTTCTAAAGTGATTGACAAAAAAGACTGTCCGTTAAGACAGCCTTCTGGAAACAACAAAAAGAAAGACAAAAAGACTCACACAGTCATTTTTGTTTTTTCTTCTGTCCTTTTACCTGAGAGATTGAGCATCAATGCCTTGCCCCTTCGGTGCCGTAAAATCGGTCTCTCCAGAAGTCCGTCAGTAAATCAGTCTTTATCTTACAAGTAAGACACCTGAGAGTTTTACTCCTTGGGTGAAGACCGTAGTCTTGCTTTCCTGATTTCGTCAATCGGTTTATTTAATTTATGAATTATTTTACTTCAAAATAGATTTTCTGTCAATAGGTTTCAAAAAATGATTGTTTTTGAAAGAATTTGCTTGACAATGATAGAAAAAAGGGTATAATAAAATTGTAAACGATTGCAGTAGGAGGTGGTTTTATCTTAAAATCAGAGCGAAAACGATTGATTATAGACAAAATTCACCAAGAAGGTGTGGTTAGTTTAGAAACTTTGGTTTGTCTGCTTAATACCTCTGAATCAACAGTTAGACGTGATTTGGAAGAATTAGCGGCAGATAAGTTGCTCAGACGAATTCATGGAGGAGCGGAACGCCTACCTAGCTTGCAAGAGGAATTAAGCAATCAACAGAAATCTGTCAAAAACATTCAAGATAAAAAAGAGTTGGCTCTTTTGGCGTCCGGCTTGGTGAATGAAGGTGACGTTATTTTTGTTGATGCTGGCACAACAACAAATTGTTTGATTGAAGCCCTTCCTGAACTCAAGCTGACCGTGGTGACCAATTCCATTCAACATGCTAGTAAGTTGGTGGAAAAAGGTATTGAAACCATGATGATTGGTGGTATGGTTAAACCAACAACCAATGCCAATATTGGCAGCATGTCGGTTGAACAAATCAATCAGCTAAATTTTGACAAGGCTTTTTTAGGCATGAATGGGGTGAATGACTCTTATTTCACCACACCAGACTTGTCAGAGGCCTCTATTAAAACGGCGGTTATTAAAAACAGTCAGGAAAGTTACATTTTGGTTGATTCGTCTAAGTTGGATCAAACTTATTTTGTTAAGGTTGCTACAGTTGAGGAAGCAACTGTGATTACCAATCGGAGTTCTGTTTCGTTTGTACAAAAATTAAAGGAGAAAACAAGAGTTATTGAAGCATGATTTATACAGTAACACTTAACCCGTCCATCGATTTTATCGTTCGTCTAGAACAGTTAGCATTAGGTGGTGTGAACCGCATGATTAGTGACGATAAATTTGCTGGAGGAAAAGGAATCAATGTTAGTCGCATCTTGCAACGCTTAGGGGTTGACAATACGGCGACAGGTTTTATCGGAGGTTTCACTGGTCGCTTTGTTGAAGACGGACTTTTGTCTGAGAAAATCCAAACGGATTTTGTCTGGGTTGACCAAGACACTCGTATCAATGTCAAAGTTAAGGCTGACGAAGAAACTGAAATTAACGGAGCAGGGCCAGTTATCAGATCAGAACAGTTGGCTGCGTTAGAAGAGAAATTATCTCAATTAACAGCTGATGATGTGGTTGTTTTTGCTGGTTCTGCACCAGCAAATCTAGGTAATGAAGTCTATAAGCAACTCATTCCCTTAGTCAAGCAGACAGGAGCTCAGGTGGTTTGTGATTTTGAAGGGCAAACTCTCCTTGATTCCTTGGCTTATCAGCCCTTATTAGTTAAGCCGAATAACCATGAATTAGAGATGATTTTTGGGGTTCAACTATCTGGTCTGGCTGATGTTGAAACATACGCTAAGAAAATTTTAGACCAAGGTGCTCAGCATGTCATTGTTTCTATGGCAGGTGACGGTGCTTTGCTAGTGACGCCAGAGGCAACTTACTTTGCTAAACCAATCAAGGGACAGGTAAAGAATTCTGTTGGTGCTGGTGATTCTATGGTGGCTGGTTTTACTGGCGAATTTGTCAAATCAAATGATCCTATTGAAGCTCTGAAATGGGGCGTGGCATGTGGAACGGCGACAGCTTTTTCAGATGATTTGGCAGAATTGGAGTTTATTAAAGAGATTTATCAAAAAGTGGAGGTAGAAAAATTATGAAAATTCAAGATTTATTGAGAAAAGATGTCATGATGCTTGATTTACAAGCAACGACTAAGGAAGCTGTCATTGATGAAATGGTCAAAAACTTGGTTGACAAGGGTTATGTAACAGACTTTGACACGTTTAAGGCAGGTATCGTTAAACGTGAAGAGCAAACGTCAACTGGTTTGGGTGATGGGATTGCTATGCCACATAGTAAAAATGCAGTAGTTAAAAAAGCAACGGTTCTGTTTGCCAAATCTGCTAAGGGAGTTGACTATGAAGCCCTTGATGGTCAACCAACTGACTTGTTCTTCATGATTGCTGCTCCAGAAGGAGCAAACGATACTCACTTGGCTGCCTTGGCTGAATTATCTCAATACCTTTTGAAAGATGGTTTTGCAGATCAATTACGTCAAGCGACAACAGCAGATCAAGTGTTAGCAGTATTTAACCAAGCAAAAGACAAGAAAGCAGAAGAAGTTGTGGCAAGCTCAGCAACAAATCAAGACTTCATCGTAGCAGTTACTGCATGTACGACAGGGATTGCCCACACTTATATGGCAGAAGAAGCCCTTAAAAAACAAGCAGCTGAAATGGGTGTAGGTATTAAAGTTGAAACAAATGGTGCGTCGGGTGTTGGTAACAAATTGACGGCTGACGATATTGCTCGTGCTAAGGGGGTAATCATTGCGGCTGACAAGGCTGTTGAAATGGATCGTTTTAACGGCAAACCTTTGGTATCACGTCCAGTTGCTGACGGTATTAAAAAATCAGAAGAGTTAATCAACCTAGTCTTGTCAGGTCAAGCTGATACTTACACTGCCAAATCAGGTACAACAAGTGTGAAATCAGAGCAACCAACAAGCTTGGGTGGTGCTTTCTATAAGCACTTGATGAGTGGTGTTAGCCAAATGCTTCCATTCGTTATTGGTGGTGGTATTATGATTGCCCTAGCCTTCTTGGTAGATAACATGCTAGGTGTCCCACAAGATTCTCTTGGTAGCTTGGGTTCTTACCATGAGTTTGCCTCAGTCTTTATGAAAATCGGTGGTGCAGCCTTTGGCTTCATGTTGCCATTATTAGCAGGTTACATTGCTTACTCAATCGCTGAAAAACCAGGTTTGGTATCAGGTTTTGTGGCAGGAGCGATTGCATCAAGCGGTCTAGCTTGGGGTAAAATTCCATTTGCAGCTGGTGGTGAAGAAACACTAGCACTTGCAGGGGTATCGTCAGGTTTCCTTGGTGCCCTAGTTGGTGGTTTCTTGGCAGGTGGTGTCATTCTTGTCTTGCGTAAACTTTTGGCAGGATTGCCACGCTCACTTGAAGGCATCAAGTCAATCCTTTTGTTCCCCGTTTTGGGTGTCTTCTTGACAGGTTTCTTAATGTTATTTGTCAATATTCCAATGGCTGCTATCAATACTGGTTTGAATAATTTCCTTGAAGGTCTATCAGGAAGCTCAGCAGTTCTTATCGGCTTAGTTGTTGGTGGCATGATGGCTATTGACATGGGTGGTCCAATCAACAAGGCAGCTTATGTCTTCGGTACAGGTACTTTGGCAGCGTCTGTTGCTAATGGTGGTTCAGTTGTTATGGCAGCCGTTATGGCAGGTGGTATGGTACCGCCGTTGGCAGTCTTTGTGGCAACACTTCTTTTTAAAGATAAATTTACTGAAGAAGAACGTGAGTCAGGTTTGACGAACATTATCATGGGTCTATCATTCATTACAGAAGGTGCGATTCCATTTGCGGCAGCTGACCCAGCTCGTGCGATTCCAAGCTTTATGGTCGGCTCAGCCCTATCAGGAGCTTTAGTTGGCCTTGCTGGTATTAAATTGCTAGCGCCTCACGGTGGTATCTTCGTTATTGCCTTGACAAGTAATGCCCTACTTTATCTTGTCTTTGTCCTTATCGGAGCAATTGTTTCTGGTATCCTATTTGGTGCCCTTCGTAAAAAAGCATAATATTTAGAGGTTAGGCAAATTGTCCTAACCTCTTTTTATCGCTAGTGTTTAGAAAGCGTTTTATTTTCTGATAAAAGATGGTACAATAAAGTTAGTGACAAGGAGACGATGATGAAAAAACGTGATAATGTGACTGTTTTACTTTATTTTGGAATTTTGGCTATGGGTATCATGGCTATGGTAGCCAGTATTTTTGTACCAAAAAAAGAGAGTAATCAAACTAATTCAACGACTCAGACGGCACGAATTGTGGCTAATGGGGATATTTTGCTTCATAATGTTCTTTATACCAGTGTTCGTCAGCCAGATGGCACTTATGATTTTGATGATTATTTTACCTATGTCAAGGACTGGATTAGTGATGCCGATTTAGCCTTGGGTGATTTTGAAGGCACAATCAGCTCAAATTATCCCTTGGCTGGCTATCCCTTGTTTAATGCCCCGCCAGAAATTGCAAAAACGATGAAAAAAGTCGGCTATGATGTGGTAGATTTGGCACATAATCACATTTTAGATTCTCAGTTGGATGGGGCTATTGAAACGGTACAAACCTTTAAGCAAGAAGGGATTGACAGCATTGGGGTTTATACTAAAGATCGTGCCAAGGAAAATATCTTGATAAAAGACGTCAATGGTATCAAAATTGCTATTTTGGGCTATGCTTATGGTTATAATGGGATGGAAGCTAATCTGACTAAGGAAGAATATGAAAAACATTTGTCAGATTTAGATGAAAAAAAGATGAAGGCTGATATTGAAAAAGCCGAAAAAGAAGCAGATGTAACGGTTATTATGCCTCAAATGGGAGAGGAATATGCTTTGAAGCCTACGGCAGAACAAACACGACTTTATCGTAAGATGATAGATTGGGGAGCAGATGTGGTCTTTGGAGGTCATCCTCATGTGGCAGAACCAGCAGAAACCATTGAAAAAGATGGTCAAAAGAAATTTATCATCTACTCTATGGGGAATTTTATTTCTAATCAAACCTATGAGCAGTTGGGCAACAAATGGACTGAACGTGGGCTTTTGATGGATGTAACCTTTGAAAAGACAGGTGATGAAACCATCGTGAAAACAGTCAAGGCTCATCCAACCTTAGTTTGGGCTTGGGGCAAGGGAATTTATGGTGAAGAGGGCTATGAATACTTTGACTATCGTGTGATGGTGCTGGAAGATTTTATCCAAGGCGGTCGCTATCGTAACCAATTAGATCAAAGCATGCGACAAAAAGTTGATCAAGCCTATAAGGAAATGAATCGTTTAGTCAATTTAAAATGGTAAATAAAAGATGTGTTTGCTCTACTAACACGTTACTTAATCAAGGACATAAAAAATGAGTTGCTTAGCAACTCATTTGTCTTATTTACCGAAAAGTCCTTTAACTTTATCAAGGATGCCGTTAACACCTTCGCCACCACTAACAAGTGCTTTAGCTTGTTCGAAGTACTCACCTAGGTTGTCTTTGTTTTCATTGATAAAATCTTGAGCTGCTGAAAAATCTTTTTTAGCAATCATCTCTTTAATTTGTTCTAAAAGTTCTTGTGGATTCATTTAAATATACCTCTTTTCTTATTTGTTTCTATTAAACCATAAAAAAGCCTAAAAGTCCAAGGAGTTTGCTTAAAGTTTTTGATTTATTGTGCTATAATATCAATAAAACGTTTACAAGGTAGTTGAATTGAGAGAGAAAGGATGAAGACAATCTTGACTTGGTTTACAGAATTGTCAGTGGTTTGGCAAGGTTTTTTAGGTGGTCTATTTACTTGGTTTTGTACGATTATAGGCGCTGCAGTAGTTTTTTTATTTAAGACCATCAGTCGAAAATTATTAGATACCATGCTGGGTTTTGCGGCAGGTGTCATGATTGCAGCGTCGTTTTGGTCACTTCTAGCTCCATCCATTGAGTATGCAGATACAATCTATGGCAGCTGGTCTTGGGTACCTGCTGCTGTTGGTTTTCTAGGAGGCGGCATTTTTATGCGTCTTGTGGATTTTTTGGTTCCTCATTTACATTTGGGAAATGACATTGATCAAGCAGAAGGTGGTGCCGAAATTGAACGTAAAAAATTATCAAAAATTACCCTGCTTTTTTTAGCCATTACCATTCACAACATTCCAGAAGGTTTGGCGGTAGGAGTAACGTTTGGTGCCTTGGCTAATAATCCCTCTCCTGCTGCGTTTATTGGAGCTGTCGGCTTGGCCATGGGGATTGGTTTACAAAATATCCCAGAAGGAGCAGCCCTAGCCATTCCGATTAGAACAGATGGCAAATCAAGAAAAACGGCATTTTTTTGGGGTGCCATGTCAGCGGTTGTCGAGCCCATAGCGGCTTTAATAGGAGCAGCGGCAGTTATCTATATGACACCAGTCTTACCTTATGCCCTATCTTTTGCTGCGGGAGCCATGATTTTCGTCGTGGTTGAGGAACTCATTCCAGAATCTCAAACACATGGTTATACCGACTCAGCAACCTTAGGCTTAATGCTAGGCTTTACTATCATGATGATTTTAGATGTTGCTCTTGGATAAGGAAATAGACTGGATTTATCCCAGTCTATTTTTTTGCTTCTTTGAGGATTTGAATCTCCTTGATGATAATATCTTCTTTTGGCTTATCTTGACTATCCACCTTGGTTTGGGCAATCTTATCAACCACATCCATCCCTACTGTGACTTGACCAAATACAGTGTAATTGCCGTCTCCTTGAGGATAACCACCTTTTTGATAGGCTTGGATGATTTTTTCAGGATAGAGTTGGTTATCGAGTTGATAGGTGACGTCATCTTTATTTTGGACAATGTAAAATTGACTACCGTTGGTATCAGGTCCAGCATTAGCCATGGCAAGTGCTCCACGGATATTGTAAAGGTAGTCAGACACTTCATTGACAAAACCATTACCTGAATCAATCGAGCTATCCTTACCATTCCAAATGGATTGTCCCCCTGTTCCATTTCCTTCTGGATCTCCTGACTGAATCATAAAATTATTGATGACACGATGAAATGTTAAACCATTGTAGTAGCCTGACTTAGCATGGGTAAGAAAGTTTTCAACGGCTAAGGGGGCATATTCTGGGAATAATTTGATGGTGATGTCACCAGCAGAAGTTACCAATTTTATCTGGGCTTCATTTTCTCCAACTTGATCGGAAAGTTGTGGGAAATCAGCCTTATTTAATACAGCTAGACGTTCTTCAGCTTCTTTTTGTGCTTGACTTGATGCAATATAGTCATCTCCCTTAATAGCACGATCCAAGCTAGTGCAAGCGGATAAAGCAAAAATACTAACAAAAAGAGAGAGTAGGGTAAAGCTTTTTTTCATAGAATTCCTTCTTTCTTTTAGGGTATAGATAGTTGAGTAATCTTTATTATAGCATAATGACAGAAAAAGTTTCTCACTTTGATGAGTAAACTTGACGAATACCAAACATGTTTTGATTTATTGCTATAAATATATTAAAATAATAGTCAACAGAAAAGAAGGGGCGACTCTTTAGAGGGGAATAGTTTATTGGTAAAATGACATCAGTAATGGTGATGTCATTTTATAGATAGACGATAAATAAAACGATGACAAAATCAAAAAAACAAAAAAAAGGACGAACACGTCGTCCAACTAAGGCTGATTTGGAACGCCAAGCAGCCATTAGACGTTTATTAACGGCATTATTAACAGCTTTTATTTTCTTTTTTGCGATTTTTCAGCTAGGTCGTTTTGGCGTGACCACCTATAATCTCATCCGTTTTGTCGTCGGGAGCTTGGCTTATCCAGTCATGTTTGCCTTGTTAATTTATTTATTCGGCATCAAATGGTTGAAAAAAATGACAGGCTTAATAAGTGGTAGCTTGATTTTTTTCATTGGCTTGTTATTGGAATGGCATGCTTATCTTTTTAGTCTAACGAATTTGGCTCGACAAGATGTCTTTGCGGGAACCTTTGACCGTTTAACCAGTGATTTGTTAACTTTTCAGACCAAACAATTTGTTGGTGGTGGTTTATTGGGTGCTTTGATTTACAAGCCTGTAGCCTTTCTATTTTCCAATATTGGTGCCTTTTTGATTGGTGGTTTATTTATCCTGTTAGGCTTGTTTTTGATGAGTCCTTGGGAATTGTTGGATCTCATCAATGGTTTTAAAGTCAGATGGGCTAAATGGCAGGCTGCTCATGAACTGAGAAAGCAAGAACGTTTTTTGGAGCGTGAGGAAAAACGACAAGCTCAAGCCAGTCTTTTGGCTGAAAAGATGGCAGAAAAACAAGTCGATTTTGAAACCGGAGAAATTCTTGAACCTCAGAGTATTATGTCAGAAGCTGAAATTATCTCGTATGAAGACGATAGTCTTTGGCAAGAAGAGCCAGTTTATGACGAGGAATGGTTGGCAGATTCGATAGTTGATGATGAGAGAGATTTTGCTTTTACGACTAAGGAAAACTTGTTTTATCAACTTCCTGATCTAGATTTGTTTGCGCCTGATAAACCCAAAAATCAAAATCGTGAAAAAAAATTGGTTCGAGATAATATCAAGATTTTGGAAGAAACCTTTGCCAGTTTTGGCATAAAAGTTGTAGTGGAGCGAGCAGAGATTGGGCCTTCTGTAACCAAGTATGAAATCAAACCAGCCGTAGGGGTTCGAGTGAATCGTATTGCCAATTTGGCGGATGATTTAGCCTTGGCACTAGCTGCCAAAGATGTGCGAATTGAGGCTCCTATTCCAGGGAAGTCCTTGGTCGGTATCGAAGTGCCTAACTCAGAGATTGCCACCGTGTCGTTTCGTGAGTTGTGGGAACAATCAAAAACCGATCCCAAAAAACTCTTGGAAGTTCCCTTGGGTAAAGCAGTCAATGGAACCGCAAGGAGTTTTGATTTGGCTCGTATGCCCCATCTCCTAGTGGCAGGATCTACAGGTTCTGGTAAGTCAGTTGCAGTGAATGGTATTATTTCCAGTATCTTGATGAAGGCAAGACCAGATCAAGTTAAGTTCATGATGATTGATCCTAAAATGGTAGAATTATCTGTTTATAATGACATTCCCCACCTTTTAATTCCTGTTGTAACTAATCCTCGAAAGGCGAGCAAGGCTTTGCAGAAGATTGTGGCTGAAATGGAACATCGTTATGAACAGTTCAGTCAATTAGGTGTTCGCAACTTGGAAACCTATAATAGTAAAATTGAGGCTTACAATGCTCAATCTGATCAGAAGTACATTCCTTTGCCACTTTTGGTGGTCATTGTTGATGAATTGGCAGACTTAATGATGGTGGCTAGTAAGGAAGTTGAAGATGCTATTATTCGTTTGGGTCAAAAAGCGCGTGCCGCTGGTATTCACATGATTTTGGCAACCCAACGCCCATCGGTTGATGTAATCAGTGGCTTGATTAAGGCTAATGTCCCATCGCGAGTTGCTTTTGCTGTGTCTAGTGGGACAGATAGTCGTACAATTTTAGATGAAAATGGCGCTGAAAAACTTCTAGGACGAGGAGATATGCTTTTTAAGCCCATTGATGAAAACCATCCAGTTCGCCTACAAGGTTCTTTTATTTCAGATGATGATGTCGAACGTATTGTCAACTATATTAAATCTCAGGCAAGGGCAGATTATGACGAGAATTTTGATCCGGGTGAGGTGTCAGAAGATGAGATGAGTGGATCGTCTTCTGGGCAGAGTGATCCCTTGTTTGAAGAGGCCAAGCGTCTTGTTATTGAAACGCAAAAAGCAAGTGCTTCAATGCTTCAACGTCGCTTGTCTGTTGGCTTTAATCGTGCCACTCGTCTGATGGAAGAATTGGAAGAAGCTGGTATTATTGGTCCAGCCGAAGGCACGAAACCTCGTAAAGTTTTACAAAGTTAAAATAAATAAGGTTGAAACAACATTGTTTCAACCTTATTTTAAAAGAAAAATCATTACCAACATGCCCAAGTAAAAAACTAAAGTGACCAGAAAACCAGTTCGCCAAAAAAGTTTGAAAAAAGCCTTGTAAGAAAAATAGTTGGGCTGTTTGTTTAAGAGCCAAAAGCTCACAAAGATAGCCAACAAGGATAATAAAATCAAATAATGGGGTAACAGAGAATGGAGAAAAAATTGTTTAGAGAGAAAAAAAGCAGCAACTGAGAGAGCTGGGAAAGCTAAATCAGGAAATTTCAGCCCCAATCTATGTAGTTGACAAAATTTAGTGATTAGGAAAGATACTAATGGAATTAAAACAAAGAGAGCTGTAGCCACAATTTTATAAATCATCATATCCTTATTGTAGCTTGAAAAAGCGAAATTGTAAATGCAAATGCTATAATAAAGACGTGAAATTAAAGAAAAAAACAATTCCAAGCCCCCTGGGTCAGCTCCTTATTATTGCTGATGACAAGTCTCTATACACCTTGACTTTCAGTGATAGTTCCAACCAGTCCAGTTTACTGGAAAAAATCTGTCGGCAGACAGGTGCTATTATTGAAGCGGGGACAAATGATGTGATTGAGCGAGTCGTCATAGATTTGCAGAATTATTTTGCTGGCAAGTCCATGTCCTTTAATCTGCCAATGACCTTGATTGGCACAAGTTTTCAGCAGGCAGTCTGGCAAGCTATGTCAAGGATCCCTTACGGAGAAACCGTCAGTTATAAAAGCCTAGCTTTACAATTGGGAGATGTCAAAAAAGCACGAGCTGTTGCCAATGCTTGTCGGCAAAATCCAGTTTTAATTCTTATTCCTTGCCACCGTGTCATTGCCAGTAATGGCAAACTAGGTGGTTATGTGGCAGGTTTGACCAAGAAAATGAACTTATTAAATCTTGAAAAAGAAGCTCAGTGTAAATTTTTTAAAAAAATCAAGTAAAATTCTTGCAAAAGAAATTAGGATAGGTTATACTGAAAAAGTATGCTTTAGGGCATATCTGTGGGAGGTAAAAATCTATAATTACCGCCAAAACCACAACAGGAGGATTTAGAAAATGGCTAAAAAAGTCGAAAAACTCGTTAAACTTCAAATTCCTGCTGGTAAAGCAACACCAGCTCCACCAGTTGGACCAGCACTTGGTCAAGCAGGAATCAACATCATGGGATTCACTAAAGAATTTAATGCTCGTACAGCTGATCAAGCTGGCATGATCATCCCAGTAGTTATCACTGTTTATGAAGATAAATCATTTGATTTCGTAACAAAAACACCTCCAGCTGCAGTTCTTTTGAAGAAAGCTGCTGGTGTTGAAAAAGGTTCAGGTACACCAAACACGACTAAAGTTGCTTCAGTAACTCGTGCACAAGTACAAGAAATTGCTGAAACTAAAATGCCAGATTTGAACGCTGCTAGTCTTGAAGCTGCAATGCGTATGATCGAAGGTACTGCTCGTTCTATGGGATTCACTGTTACTGACTAATAGTAAGCCCCATTTACCCGCAAGACTTCATCAGCAGATGAGCGACGTGGGAGATGAAAATCGTTAAAACCACATACAAGGAGAAAGAAAAAATGGCTAAAAAAAGCAAACAACTGCGTGCTGCACTTGAGAAAATCGACAGCACTAAAGCTTACAGCGTAGAAGAAGCTGTAGCACTTTCAAAAGAATTGAACTTTGCAAAATTTGATGCAACTGTAGAGGTTGCTTACAACCTTAACATTGACGTTCGTAAAGCTGACCAACAAATCCGTGGTGCAATGGTATTGCCAAACGGAACTGGTAAAACAGCTCGTGTCCTAGTTTTTGCTCGTGGAGCTAAAGCTGAAGAAGCTAAAGCAGCAGGTGCAGACTTCGTTGGTGAAGAAGACCTAGTTGCTAAAATCAACGATGGTTGGATGGACTTTGATGTTGTTATCGCAACACCAGATATGATGGCTCTTGTTGGACGTCTTGGACGTGTCCTTGGACCACGTAACTTGATGCCAAACCCTAAAACTGGTACAGTAACAATGGATGTTGCTAAAGCAGTTGAAGAGTCTAAAGGTGGTAAAATCACTTACCGTGCTGATAAAGCAGGTATCGTTCAAGCGATTATCGGTAAAGTATCATTTGACGCTGACAAACTTGTTGAAAACTTTAAAGCTTTCAATGATGTCATGGTTAAAGCGAAACCATCAACAGCTAAAGGAACTTACATGACTTCTGTTACCATCACAACAACTCAAGGTGTTGGTATCAAAGTTGATCCAAACTCATTATAATTTATTAAAATCTCGTCTTTGGACGGGATTTTTTCTTATTTTTCCATGATATTGACTAAGAAAATGACAGGAGAAAATTTTATCTAGTTGTGACTAGGTAAATGCGTTAAAATATGGTAAAATAATAGGGATAAAATAAGGAGTAAAGAAATAGTGAAACCAAAATATAAGCGTGTATTGATTAAGTTGTCCGGCGAAGCTTTGGCAGGTGAAAAAGGGATTGGTATCAATCTACCAACCGTTCAAGAAATGGCTAAAGAGATTCAAGAAGTAGCAGCATCAGGTGTGCAGATTGCCTTGGTTATCGGTGGTGGTAATCTTTGGCGTGGTGAACCGGCTGAGCAAGCTGGCATGGATCGTGTTCAGGCTGATTACACTGGAATGTTGGGAACTGTGATGAATGCTCTTGTTATGGCAGATAGTTTACAACAGTATGGTGTCGACACACGCGTTCAGACAGCAATTGCCATGCAACAAATTGCTGAACCTTATGTGCGTGGTCGTGCCTTGCGTCATTTGGAAAAAGGACGAATTGTTATCTTTGCTGCAGGAACAGGTTCTCCTTATTTTTCTACAGACACAACAGCAGCCCTTCGTGCAGCTGAAATTCAAGCAGATGCCATTCTTATGGCTAAAAATGGTGTTGATGGAGTTTATAACGATGACCCTCGCAAGAATGCAGATGCTATTAAATTTGATGAATTGACTCACATGGAAGTTCTCAAACAAGGCTTGAAGATTATGGATTCAACTGCTAGCTCTTTATCGATGGATAATGATATTGACTTGGTTGTCTTTAATCTAAATGAGTCAGGTAACATCAAACGTGTTGTTTTTGGTGAAAATATCGGAACAACGGTTTCAAATAAAAAAGGATAAAAGGAAGAAAAATTATGGCTAACCCAATTATTGAAAAAGCACAGGAACGTTTTCAACAATCACACCAATCACTTGGTCGTGAGTTTGCTAGTATTCGTGCAGGTCGTGCAAATGCTAGTTTATTAGATCGTATTCAAGTAGAGTATTACGGTGCACCAACCCCCTTGAATCAATTGGCTTCAATCACTGTACCAGAAGCTCGTGTGCTGTTAATCACCCCATTTGATAAATCTGTTTTGAAAGAAATTGAGCGTGCTATCAATGAATCTGATTTGGGAATCAACCCAGCCAATGATGGCTCAGTTATTCGTTTGGTAATTCCAGCCTTGACTGAAGAAACACGTCGTGAATTGGCCAAGGATGTGAAAAAAGTTGGTGAAAATGCTAAGATTGCCATTCGCAATATCCGCCGTGATGCGATGGACGAGGCTAAAAAGCAAGAAAAAAATAAAGAAATTACAGAAGATGAATTAAAAGTCTTAGAAAAAGACATTCAAAAAGTGACTGATGATGCCGTGAAGCACATCGATCAAATGACAGCTAACAAGGAAAAAGAATTGTTAGAAGTTTAAGAACAGACTTGAGCGGGATTTCCGAGAAATCCTGCTTTTTTGGCAAAATGGAAAGGGAAGGATTTGGCAGTTGTTCAAATCTAAGGAAATATGGAAAAATTACTAGCAAGAGAAGTAACAGGTCTTGTGACCGATGAAAATCAGGATTTTTACTTTGTTCAAAAAGAAGGGGTCACTCTGGCCCTATCAAAAAGTGAAGGTCAGCATGAACTAGGTGAAATGGTTAAAGGCTTTGTCTATACTGATATGCGACAAAAATGGCGTTTGACGACTTTGCCAGTCACTGCAAGTCAGACCACTTATGGTTGGGGAGTGGTAACAGAAGTTCGTCGTGATCTAGGTGTTTTTGTTGATACAGGTTTGCCAGATAAGCAAGTCGTTGTATCCTTAGATATTTTACCAGAACTCAAGGAGCTTTGGCCTAAAAAGGGCGATAAACTCTATGTCTGTCTTGATGTGGATAAAAAAGGACGAATTTGGGCTATACCAGCTCAGCCAGAAGTTTTTCAAAAATTAGCAGGACCAGCCTATGACAATATGCAAAATCAGCAGTGGCCAGCCATTGTCTATCGTTTGAAATTGTCTGGCACCTTTGTCTATCTGCCTGAAAATAATATGTTAGGCTTTATCCACCCTAGCGAACGTTACCAAGAGCCACGTCTCGGTCAGGTGTTAGATGTTCGTGTGATAGGTTATCGTGCGGTGGATCGGACCTTGAACTTGTCCTTGAAACCTCGTTCATTTGAGATGTTGGAAAATGACGCTCAGATGATTTTGACCTATTTACAGGCCAATGGAGGCTTTATGACACTGAATGATAAATCTTCGCCAGACGATATTAAAGCCACTTTTGGCATTTCCAAAGGACAATTTAAGAAGGCTTTGGGTGGTTTGATGAAGGCAGGTAAAATCAAACAAGATAGTTTGGGAACAGAATTGATTGATTAGGGCTAAAATCTCGGTTTTTCTGAGATTTTTTGCTACAATAAAGAAAACTAAGGAGGTAAGTTTATGGAGAGAGCGATTTTTGCAGGTGGTTGTTTTTGGTGTATGGTGCAACCATTTGAAGAAACCAAAGGTGTTTTGTCAGTTCGCAGTGGCTATACGGGTGGGCATGTGCCTAATCCAACTTATGAACAGGTATGTTCTAAAACGACAGGTCATACAGAGGCTGTTGAGATTATCTTTGATCCGAGCCTGTTGTCTTATACTGACTTAGTTGAGTTGTACTGGCGACAAACAGATCCTACAGATGCCTTTGGACAATTCCAAGATCGTGGTGACAGTTACAGACCTGCTATTTTTTATACCAGTGAATCACAACGAGATATTGCTGAAAAATCAAAGGAAAATTTAGCGAATTCTGGACGATTTGATCAGCCAATCGTGACAACGATTGAACCCGCTCAGACCTTTTATGAAGCAGAAGAGTATCATCAAGATTTTTATAAAAAAGATCCGTTCCGCTATGCTTTGTCTAGTAAAATTCGTCATGATTTCTTGGAGAAAAACTGGTCATGAGAAAATCTTTCTACACTTGGTTGATGACTCAGAGAAATCCGAAAAGTCAAGAAACAGTCGCCATTTTGGCAGATTTTGTTTTTGACGATAGTACCTTTCCCAAGCATAGCAATGAGTTTGAAGTAATTAGTCGTTATTTAGAAGACGAAGCGAGTTTTGCCTTTAATCTCAGTGAATTTGATCGCATTTGGGAGGATTATTTGGCTCATTAAGGAGCCATGAAGGAGTGTTAGTTGCAAGAGAAAACAATAGATATCAAGTTAAATCATCCTGAAGATGCCTTGGCACTTTTTGGGAGCAATGAACGGCATTTAGGATTATTAGAAGAACAGTTGGCAGTGACCATTCATGTTGGAACGGAATGGTTGCAGGTTCTTGGCTCAGCAGAAGCAGTAGAACAAACACGTTTGGTCATTCAAGCCCTTTTGGTCTTGGTGGGACGTGGCATGTTAATCAATACATCTGATGTGGTGACAGCTATTTCTATGGCGAAAAATGATGAGATTGACAAATTTATTGCCTTGTATGAAGAAGAAATCATCAAGGATTTTGCGGGTAAACCCATCAGAGTTAAGACTTTGGGGCAAAAGATTTATACTGACAGTGTCAAGAATCATGATATTGTGTTTGGGATTGGCCCTGCTGGGACTGGAAAAACCTTTTTAGCAGTGACCTTGGCAGTGACTGCTCTTAAACGTGGGCAGGTTAAGCGAATTATCCTAACGCGTCCAGCCGTTGAAGCAGGTGAAAATCTAGGCTTTCTGCCTGGTGATTTGAAAGAAAAGGTTGATCCTTATCTGCGTCCAGTCTATGATGCCCTGTATCGAATTTTGGGCAAAGAGCAAACCACTCGATTGATGGATCGAGAAATCATCGAGATTGCTCCCTTGGCGTATATGCGTGGTCGAACCTTGGATGATGCCTTTGTCATTCTTGATGAAGCCCAAAATACAACCATCATGCAGATGAAGATGTTTTTAACACGTCTTGGTTTTCAGTCTAAGATGATTGTCAATGGAGATGTCAGTCAGATTGATTTGCCTAAAAATGTTAAGTCAGGCTTGATTGATGCCACTGAAAAATTAGCCAAGGTCAGAGCTATTGATTTTGTACATTTTTCAGCCAAGGATGTGGTGCGTCATCCTGTCGTAGCTGAAATTATCAAGGCTTATGAGGAGTGACATGACAGACTACATTTCTTTTATCCGTTCAAAAGTTGGTCATGATAAGGTATTTCTCAACTTTTCAGTGGGCATTTTGACTGACCAAGCAGGTCGTATTCTTCTCCAAAAGCGATCTGACTTTGTTGGTACTTGGTCATTGTTAGGTGGTTGTTGGGAACTAGGCGAAAGCTCGATTGATGCACTCAAGCGAGAGTTTATGGAAGAGTCAGGTATTGAGATTGACGTTTTAGAATTACTCAACGTTTACACTAACTATGAAGAGAACTATCCAAATGGCGACGTGGCTCAGACAGTTGGATTTCTTTATAGGGTCAAAGCAGTTAAGGACTTTGACATCACAGGCTTTACTAATGAAGAAACGTTAGCTTTAAATTTTTTCTCGGAGAAGGATTTAAGTCAAATCAAAATCATTAGTCCCCAGCAAGAATTGATGATTAAAGAATATTTTACCAATAGTTTTGGGTTAGGGCATTGAAGGTAAGTTTTAATACAGTTCTTTCAGAATGAGAAGATTAGAGTTTTGATATAGTTGTCTGTCAAAAGTATGGGAGATATTATGGAAATAATGGCTATACCTAACAAAGAAACATTGATTTTTTATAATCAAGTTCGTCCTTGGATTGTTTCAGGTGAGATGAACAATGGTATTATGAATTATCGATTTTCTGAGGATACTCCAAAGGAAATTTTAGATTTATTTAGTGAGATTAAAAGTCATTTTAGTTATCCGTGTATAATGATTTATTAAAAAATTAAGGAGGTATTATCATGGAAATAATGGCTATGCCTAGCAAAGAATTGTTGATTTTTACAAAACAAATCCGTCATCCTGAAATATTAAAGCTTTATCAAGATATTAAAGTCAAAACTAGATTTTGTTTACTAAAATAATCAAGCTTTATCCATCTTAATAAACTTGTTACTTTTTAAAATACATGACTTTTGATATTTATCGTTAGTGTTGCTATGCAACTCAATAATGTGCGATGTTCGGAGACTTCTACCGTCCATTTCTCTATAAAATATTTAGCCTGTTGTTTTTTCAAATTTTGAAAAAGCTAACTGTTGAAAGGATGACTTGTGAAAATCTTAGATGCTAAAAACTTCAATCACCGTCTAGTGATGACTTTAGATCAAGCTTTACCAGAGAATTTTGCAAACCATTCTCAAGTTTCTGTTGATGATCATGTCTTCAAGGATGCTTTAATTGCAATGATTTCAGGTCAAACGTCACGTCGTATATTGTCTGTTCAATGTGATGATTTTGTTGATGTTTTAGGAAAAGAGTTGACTATTAATAGATGCTTAGGAGGAAAGATTGATGGCCAAACTCGATCGACAACTGATTTCCCTTTATAAAATTAAAGATTCTGATACGCTTCGTCAATATTTAGCAGTAAGTGGAACTTGTAAGGGTGTAGCGACAGTAGATAAAGTGACCTTGGTTTATAGCTATGAGGGTGATGAATTAGGTAAATTTGAACATTTTGTTAAGGACACCTTGTTGCGTAGTGTGATACAAAATAAGGTCTTGCCTGATAAAATTGTTCATGGTTTTGGATGATAGGCTAATCTATTTATAATAGGAGACTATTATTCTTGAATGGCAGTAGTTTCAGACACTTATATAACTGGTTGAGTTAAATCGTCTTATCTCAGTGGTAGCAATTAGCAGGTTAGAGTTGACCTGCTTTTTATGTTGTGGCAGTGTAGATTATTTAGAGAAGTCTTATCGTCAAAAAATCTGTCGTTACAATTAGACAGAATTTTGGATTGAATGATTAGCTGATAAGTTATATAATAGTAACATTAACGATAGGAAAGATGTCAATGAATATTCAACAATTACGCTATGTGGTGGCTATTGCTCGCAGTGGTAGCTTTCGTGAGGCAGCTAGTAGTTTATTTGTCAGCCAACCTAGTTTATCGGTAGCGGTCAAAGACTTGGAAGAAGAACTAGGATTTAAAATCTTTAATCGACTAGCGACAGGTGTGGTCCTGACTAAGCGTGGAAAAGTTTTTTTAGAAAAAGCACAAAAGCTAGTCACTAACTTTGAAAGTTTTGAAAATCAATATTCTCAGCTAATTGGACGAGATAAAGAATTTTCGATTGCTAGCCAACACTATGATTTTTTACCGATTCTGATGCTAGAATTTACAAGGACTTACCCTGAGTACAATCAGTTTCGACTGTTTGAGTCAACGACTGTTCAGATTCTTGATGAAGTGGCTGAAGGCTACAGTGAGTTGGGTTTGATTTATCTTAATGAGCAAAACCGTTCGAATCTCTTAACTAAAATGGAGCAAGATGGTTTGGAATTTGTTGATTTAACCAATTTTCAAACCCATATTTATCTGCGATCAGATCATCCATTGACGGCAAAAGATACGTTAACGATTGATGATTTGGCTAATTTACCTACCGTACGTTTTACCCAAGAAAAAGACGAATATCTCTATTATTTTGAGCATTTAGTTGATCGTAGTCAAAGTTCCACGATTTTCAATGTGACAGACCGAGCCACTCTAAACACGCTTTTACTAGGAACAGATGCCTATGCGACTGGTTCAGGTTTTGTGGAGCAAAAGTCGGATAAGATTGTGACACGTCCACTAGCAGACGATTCGCTCAATCAGTTAGTCTATGTGAAGCGTTCTGAGATGGCTTTGTCGCCTTGTGCAGCACGTTTTGTTGAGGTCATGTCGGCTTATTTCGGGCATAAGAAAGAAGAGGATGAGGCATGAGAAAGGTGATTATATCTCTTAGTATTTTACTTTTGCTTGGTTTAGATCAGTTAGTTAAATTTTGGGTGGTAGCTCAGATTAGCCTAGGTCAGTTAAGAACGTTTTTACCAGGTTTAGTTAGTCTAACTTATTTGAGAAATTACGGGGCAGCTTTTTCTATGCTTCAAAACCAATATGCTCTATTTTTCTTGGTGACATTTGTTGTCATAGGGGGAGCAGTTTATTACCTGTATAAGCAATTAAATGGTTCTTGGTGGCAAATTTGGGGGTTGGTTTTGATTATTGCAGGTGGTTTGGGAAACTTTGTTGACCGTTTGCGTCAAGGCTATGTCGTTGATATGTTCCAATTTGATTTCGTTGAGTTTGCTATTTTTAATGTAGCAGACATCTACTTGACCTTTGGTGTTTTATTATTGTTATTGGTGTTTTGGAGAGAAGAAAATGAAAATTGAAATTCATGAGCAGGTAGTTGGTAGTCGCTTAGACAAGGTTTTAGCCGATTTGACTCCCCTATCACGTTCTCAAGCGAATGAGGCGATTAAAAATGGAATGGTTTTGGTTAACAATCAAGTAAAAAAAGCCAAATATGCTGTGCAGTTAGGGGATTGTATTACTTATCAACTACCTAAAGAAAAAGAAGTAGCGTATGTCGCAGAAAATCTTCCTTTGGAGATTATCTATGAAGATAACCATGTTGCAGTCGTGAACAAACCTCAAGGTATGGTGGTGCACCCGTCAGCCGGTCATGTTTCAGGGACTTTGGTTAATGCACTGCTTTACCATATCAAAGATTTATCAACTATCAATGGGGTTGTGCGTCCAGGGATTGTTCACCGTATTGATAAGGATACGTCAGGCCTGTTGATGATTGCCAAAAACGACCAAGCCCATCAAGCCTTGGCGAATGAACTTAAAGAAAAAAAATCTCATCGCCAGTATTTAGCCTTGGTTCATGGCAATCTTCCAAATGATCGTGGTGTGATTGAAGCACCGATTGGTCGCAGTGACAAGGATCGTAAAAAACAAGCCGTGACGGCTAAGGGCAAGGAAGCCGTGACACGTTTTCAAGTCTTGGAACGCTTTGGCGACTATACTTTAGTATCAGTTGTTTTGGAAACTGGTCGTACCCATCAAATTCGTGTTCACATGGCTTATATTGGTCATCCAGTGGCAGGAGATCCGCTATATGGCCCAAGAAAAACACTTAAAGGACAAGGCCAATTTCTTCATGCTCAAACCTTGGGATTTACTCATCCAGTTACAGAAGAATTTTTGACATTTGAAACAGATGTCCCTGAAATTTTCAAAGAAACTCTGGACAAATTGAGATCAAGCAACCAGTAATCTTGATGTATATAATAAAAAGCTAGGCCAAAGTCCTAGTTTTTTATTTGCCAAATATTTTTTGGAAAAATGATTTTTTAGCAGTGGGTTGTTGAGTGGTTTCAGGTTCTTGTGGGAGATAGTCGCTGATGTTGTTGTAGTCTAAATTGACGGCATGGTCGGTATGGACAATCAAAGCAAAGGGTGATTGAGCTTGACTTTCATTGACAATGGTTGCACTAGCTTCTTGTTCTTGAGACAGTTTAAGGTAGGTCATTTGCTGTTTCAGGTCTAGTTTAGGTGATATTTTGACAGAGATAGGTGTGTGCTGACTGCTGATTTGTCGTAAGATTTGGGGAAAATTGCAGATAACAGTGTCCTTACTTGCGTCATCTATTTTAAGAGCCAAAATCACTCGTTCTTCAAAGGTTCCCAAAAAATAGCGTTGTTGGTCAGGGTCTAGACGGTGTTCTGCCGTAGCAGCCTCCAAAATTTTTTGTTCAAGATTTTCCATAATAACTCCTTAACATGATGTCTTTAAATTATTGTATCATCAAACTATGAGTAAAACCAGTTTTCGTGTCCTTTCAAATGATTTTTTCAAAAGATGTTGTCTTTGGTTTGCTTAATGTTTAGAATTATGATATGATAAAAAAGTAACAAATTAAACTCATAAGGAGAGTAATATAATGTCAATTATTACTGATGTTTACGCTCGCGAAGTCCTTGACTCACGCGGTAACCCAACACTTGAAGTAGAAGTTTATACTGAATCAGGTGCTTTCGGACGTGGTATGGTTCCTTCAGGAGCTTCTACTGGTGAGCATGAAGCGGTAGAACTTCGTGATGGTGATAAATCACGTTACCTAGGTCTTGGTACTCAAAAAGCAGTGGACAACGTTAACAATGTGATTGCAGAAGCACTTATTGGTTATGATGTTCGTGATCAACAAGCAATCGACCGTGCCATGATCGCTCTTGATGGTACACCAAACAAAGGTAAACTGGGTGCGAATGCTATTCTTGGTGTTTCTATTGCTGTTGCTCGTGCAGCTGCAGACTACCTTGAAGTACCACTTTACAGCTACCTTGGTGGTTTCAATACAAAAGTTCTTCCAACACCTATGATGAACATTATCAACGGTGGTTCACACTCAGATGCTCCAATTGCATTCCAAGAGTTTATGATTATGCCAGTTGGTGCACCAACTTTCAAAGAAGGACTTCGTTGGGGTGCAGAAGTATTCCATGCCCTTAAGAAAATCCTTAAAGAACGTGGTCTTGTGACAGCTGTTGGTGATGAAGGTGGATTTGCACCTAAGTTTGAAGGAACTGAGGATGGGGTAGAAACAATTCTTAAAGCTATTGAAGCTGCTGGTTATGAAGCAGGTGAAAATGGTATCATGATTGGTTTTGACTGTGCGTCATCAGAATTCTACGATAAAGAGCGTGGTGTTTACGATTATACTAAATTTGAAGGGCCAGGAGCTGCTGTTCGTACATCAGAAGAGCAAATTGCTTACCTTGAAGAATTGGTTAACAAATACCCAATCATTACAATCGAAGATGGTATGGATGAAAATGACTGGGATGGCTGGAAAGCTCTTACAGAGCGTCTTGGCGATCGCGTTCAATTGGTTGGTGATGACTTCTTCGTAACAAATACAGAATATCTTGCAAAAGGTATTAAAGAAGGTGCAGCTAACTCAATCCTTATCAAAGTTAACCAAATCGGTACATTGACTGAAACATTTGAAGCTATTGAAATGGCTAAAGAAGCTGGTTACACTGCAGTTGTGTCACACCGTTCAGGTGAAACTGAAGATTCAACAATTGCTGACATCGCAGTTGCAACTAATGCTGGTCAAATCAAAACAGGTTCATTGTCACGTACAGACCGCATTGCTAAATACAATCAATTACTTCGTATCGAAGATCAACTTGGAGAAGTTGCAGAATACAAAGGTATCAAGTCATTCTACAACTTGAAAAAATAATTGATCATAGAGCTCTCTAATCTTGTTTAGAGAGCTTTTATTGTTTTGATGAGCAATAAAAGGTCATGCGATTATTTAATAGAGGAGATCCGATGAATAAAATATTAAAGTCAGGTTTATTCAATAGATGTTTGAAATTTTCCATTCGTAAATTGTCAGTAGGAGTTGCATCGTTAGCGATAGGAGCTTTCTGGGTGGGAAGTTCTGCAACACCAACTTTTGCGGATACCGTTACTACAGGGGATTTGACTCATAGTCCTTTGGTGCAATATCACTATGTGACCCAAGATGAGTTGACGGCTGAAGAAGAACAATTGATTCAAAATGGTTTGCCCCAAAATCATGATGTGCATTGCCACAACTACTATTTGGTGTATCGTCCAACGAATCAAGGCATTCTGCCAAAAACAGCAAGTGAATCACTTTCTCTTTTGACCATGGCAGGTGAAGTCTTGTTTGTCGTTTTGGGGCTTAGTGTCATTGTAACCAGTAAGGGTAAAAAGGAGCGCATAGTTTCTTCGA